>JACMLR010000506.1 GCA_014379515.1 Chitinophagaceae bacterium | reverse complement strand
TTGTCACTTCCAAAGTAATATCCATTTTCTTCAAAGTCCGCGGTCTCTTTGTTGCCGTGTATCGATAAATTTTCGGTCACACATTCTTTGTAGGGGAGTGTTGCCTGGATGGCAGCAGTATTGACAACATCTTCAGCCATTTTTCGATAGGTTGTCCACTTTCCCCCGACAATGCTAATTAAGCCGGACTCCGCAATGATGATCGAATGGTCCCTGGAAATTTCAGCCGTTTTCTTTGCCGAACTTTTTACTAAGGGTCGCAAGCCTGCAAAAATGCTGCGAATATCTTTTCTTGTCGGATCTTTTGTGAGGTATCGGGCGGCATGTTGCAAAATGAAATCGACTTCATCTTCCCGTGCGATGGGTTCTTCCAAAATCTGATCAACTAGTGTGTCGGTAGTTCCAACGATTACTTTATTATGCCATGGCACTGCAAATAAGACCCGGCCATCATCTGTGTGAGGGATCATAATCGCAGAATCGCCGGGAAGAAATTCTTTATCCAGCACAACATGAATTCCCTGGCTTGGAGTTATCGTTGCCGATTTCCCGGGTTCGTCAAGTTGTTGCAACGAATCAGAAAAAACACCGGTAGCATTGATAACAACTTTTGCATGTATTTCTATTGATTCACCAGACACCTGGTCCAAAGCGACGACAGCTACTAATTTATTATTTCGTTTGATGAAGTCCGTTACTTTGAAATGGTTTAGTATGATACCTCCATGTTCGATGGCGGTTTGAGCAAGATTGATGGCGAGTCGCGCATCGTCAAATTGGCCATCGTGATACATCACGCCACCACGTAATCCTTCCGGATCAAGTGTCGGCGCGTGTTGCCGTACTTCTTCTGTTGATAGCCATCGCGATGTTCCGAGACCGAGGCTTCCACTCATCCAATCGTACACCTTTAATCCTAATCCATAAAATGGCCCTTCCCACCATTTATAATTTGGTACGATGAATGACTGGTTTTTTACAAGATGCGCTGCATTTTTTTTGAGAATGCCGCGCTCTTTTAATGCCTCCATTACTAATTTGATATTACCTTGTTGCAGGTAACGCACGCCGCCGTGAACAAGTTTGGTAGATCTCGATGATGTTCCTTTTGCAAAGTCGTGTTGCTCGAGTAATACCGTTGAATATCCCCGAGATGCGGCATCAACTGCTGCTCCCAGCCCGGTTGCCCCACCACCGATGATGAGGATATCCACCTGATTTGTGGCTGTAAGCTTTTGTATCAAATCGTTTCGCGTCATTATCAGTTGGCGTGGTTAGAATTGCTTATTTATCGTCAGCCCAGGCAATGCTGGCGGTAACTGCGCGCTTCCAGCCTTTGAGATAGGTTTTCACTGCCGCTTCATCCATTGAGGGATAGAAATGCGCATCTGCCTGCCATTGTTTTTGAAGTTCTTCAACACTATCCCAATAACCAACTGCAAGCCCGGCGAGATAAGCTGCTCCAAGCGCGGTTGTTTCATAAACTTTTGGACGAACAACAGGTGTTTGCAAAATATCACTTTGGAATTGCATCAACATGTTATTAATTGTTGCGCCACCGTCTACGCGAAGTTCTTTGATGGATATTCCTGAATCGGATTCCATTGCTTTCAATACATCTGTTGTTTGATAGGCAATGCTTTCCAATGATGCTCGTGCTATATGCGCTTTTGTGGTACCTCTTGTGATTCCGAATAGCGATCCGCGTGCATGCTGGTTCCAATGCGGCGCACCAAGGCCAGCAAATGCAGGAACAACATACACACCATCGGCGTCTTTTACTTCTGCGGCAAGTGCTTCAACCTCGGCTGAACTGCGAAGCAATTGTATTCCATCGCGAAGCCATTGTACAACTGCCCCTCCAATGAATACGCTTCCTTCCAATGCATATGTTGTTCGATTTCCTAAACGCCAGGCTACTGTTGTTAAGAGGTTGTTTTTTGAAACGATTGGCTTTTCGCCTGTATTCATCAACATAAAACAACCAGTGCCGTATGTGTTTTTTACCATGCCGGGTTGAGTACATAGCTGACCGAATAGTGCGGCTTGCTGATCACCGGCGATGCCTGCTATAGGAATATTAGCATGCTTAACGACAGTTTCGGTAACTCCATAAATTTTGCTGGAGGGTTTTACTTCTGGTAACACGGATATCGGGATATCGAATAAGCGAAGGAGATCATCATCCCATTCGCATGTTTCGATATTGAGTAACATTGTCCGCGAAGCATTCGAGACATCGGTGATATGCAATTTGCCGCCGGATAATTTCCAGGCGAGCCAGGTATCAACTGTTCCGAAGGCTAGCTTACCTTTTGATGCCATTTCACGTGCGCCAGAAACATTATCGAGTATCCATTTCAGTTTGGTTGCCGAAAAATAGGCGTCGATGATTAAACCGGTTTTCTGCTGGATCATGTTGGCATGGCCTGCAGCTTTTAACTGATCACAGTAATCGGCGGTTCGGCGATCTTGCCACACGATAGCATTGTGGATAGGTTTACCAGTCTCGCGATTCCAAACGACAGTTGTCTCACGCTGATTGGTAATCCCAATTGCTGCGATCTGGCTTGTTTGAAGATTTGTTTTTGCAAGTACTTCTGCCATGACACCGAATTGTGACGACCAGATTTCTTCTGCATCATGTTCGACCCAACCTGGATGGGGATAGATCTGTTGAAATTCTTTTTGGGCAAGTGTGAGTATCTGACCGGACCGGTCGAACAGAATGGCTCTGGAACTTGTTGTTCCCTGGTCAAGTGCGAGAATATATTTTTCCGACATGCAATGTGATTTTGGCAACATAAGATAGCCAAAAATTAGAAGCAAGGGTGATCCTGCACATCGTGCGATAGGTTTAAAATGCTAATCGGAAGCTAAAAAATACACCGAATTTCTTTACTTGTTCCGGAGGAAGCGGCCTTGGTGCAAGTCGCCAGATAAGGTCGAGACGAAACACTTTGAAGATATTGTCGACACCCGTTCCTACTTCCATATACGTTCTGCCATCAAGCGATTCAAATTTATAATCGGAACCTGTTGGCATATTAAAAGCTTTATTAGCATCACTCAAACTACCCCAAAGCACTTTTGCATTCCAAAACTGTCTGAATTTTAGTTTACGTGTGATTGGAAGAAATTTGAACAAGCCGTTGCCGATATTATGTTCGAAGTTAATACCAGCATATCGATCGTGCAGGTATTCGAAACGGTTCATAAGATTAAATGCATATTTATTATAATAGTAGATCTCATTTCCGGGAGCTACGTCGAGCAATACAAATGGCAGCGTTCCATATGTCTTTCCACCAAATACATTGTAATAGATGCTCCCGAACGGCGCAATCTTACTGTAGTCTGAAATACTTGCTGAGATCTTTGTATAGTCGTAGCTGCTATTAAATACCCCTGATAAACCTTTTGTTATACGTAATTCTGTAATCGGATAAGCGGAGCCAACACTTGCACGGTAAAACGTGCTTTCAAGAAATTTCTCAAGATAGGCGAACCGAAAGCGAATACCGGTTTCAAATGTATTGAGTGGAATTCCGGAACTGCCCTTGAAAATATCAGCAGATGGAAGATTTCGAATCGGTTCGAATTGTTTACGTTGGCCTGAAAGTGTTATCGAGAAACCATTATGCCATTCATGAAAGTACTCCAACTTCATTTCTTCCATCATCAAGAATTTGATGGGAACGCCGCTCTTCCTGATTGCAAGTGCAAAAATGTTATCGGAGCTGATTTCGTCGTAATAACTTTGAGAACGATCAAAGTCTTTTGTGAACGATGCAAAAACGGTATTTCTCGGATTCTTATTGATCAGCCACATCGCGTCAGCCTTTCCTTTAAATTTTTTGTCACCAAACCCATAGGCAAGGTATCCGTGTAGGATAACTTTCCTGTCGAAGTATTTATTGGTACCAAGATCAAACCGAAGCCGCAGTCCTTCTTCAACATTTCCAGTTATCCAGTTTGGCCAAGGACCGATCTGAAAATTACCAATGTTAAGATAGCCGGTTGCAAGAAAATCGATCATGCGTGTCGTCCGCTTAAATGCCGGGAGATTCATCAACGTATCAATCGTTTTGTAAATCGCCTTTTCGTTTGTATTTAGCTGCTCATGCCGCGAGTTCACCCAAAAGGTATCAGTAGCGTTCTTTGCAGAATCCGGAATGATCGTTTCCTCGATAAGTTGATTTTTCGCAATCTCACGAACAACTGATGTATCGTTAATAACCACATTGCGATACGTGGTTGTTTTTCGCCCGATCAGGGAAAGGGCTTTTTCTCCCGTTAATGATAAATCGACAACAAACTTATCGCGTGAAAGAAACCAGGTACTATCGTTGAGCTGTTCAAATTCCTGGATAAGACTTAACCTGTCGACCCAATTGATATTTGCTTCTTTTGTTAAACGCAAATTCATTTTCTGTACTGCCCAGGTGGAATCATGAACCCAACAATCTCCCTCAAATGTATTTTCACCCTTTCGTTTTGGAGTGAAGCTCATGTGAATGAGTCTCCTGTTATTTACAAATTGTGAATCAAGTACACGGTAGCGATAATAATTATCGCCATTATCACTTAACGGGCTAACATATTGCTTGTCGAAAACCGGGATAAAATTGCTGTAAAAATTAATGTTCTGTTCCATCCCACCCAGAAACTGGATGGCACTTTCGTTACTCACGCCAATGGTCTTGGAACCTTTGAAAACTTCGCGGCGGCGCTTTGGTGACTTTTGATAATAGTAATCTGAAATCGCCTCTGTAAGATATACCGGTAAAAACGGCGTGCCCTCTTCCGTTGTATCAATATTATTAAGAACGAAATTGAATTGTTTGATAACAGGCAGCTTCGACCATTTATCTTTCTTGATGTTCTTCACATCAACTTCCAGCTTATTATAAAGTTCGTACGAAAAGTTATCAAACCGATATCGATCATTAAACGGTTTTCTTTTCACAATTCTACGCCACATTAAAAGGCCTCGATCAACCTTTCGCTTAACAACAAATTCAGTTGCATATTTTCCGCGCTCAAGTTTGATATTAAGAGTTGCCGCATCTGAATTTATCCGGGAGTAAAATGTGCTGTCCAGGGGAAGAATAAAATCCTGGTATCCGACGTATGTAACGACGAGCGTATCCAATGGCCAGGAATCAAATCGAAAAACAAAATTACCAGCAGAATCACTTAGCCTGCCCGAATTGCTGGTTCTAAATTGCAGGGAAGCAAAGGGAATTCGTTCGTCACTGTGTGCATCTTTTATCGATCCTCGCAACACCTTTTGCTGAGTAAATCCAGTATAGCTAATTAATAAGCACAGTGACAACGCTATCGTGCTAATTAACCTGCGTCGTTCATCTCCAATCATTACCCAAAAATACGATATGCCCCCTTAAATGGTTTCGTTAAAATTGAGGTTCAACAAATATGGTGACAAAAATTTGGAAATCTGGTGAGGGGTAAGTTACTTTGTAGTTCAAAGCGCTTTTTTATGCAGGAAACAGACCAGTCACTTCAAACTTTACAGGATATTAAGCGGATGATGGAGCGTTCTTCGCGTTTCATCTC
The DNA here is from genome assembly GCA_014379515.1 of Chitinophagaceae bacterium. Classification (GTDB taxonomy): domain Bacteria; phylum Bacteroidota; class Bacteroidia; order Chitinophagales; family Chitinophagaceae; genus Endoryza. The sequence continues at coordinate 2,862 of JACMLR010000506.1, read as the reverse complement.
CCTGAGTGGATGGAGTGGTATTAGCGCCGGTACCTGTGCCTTAATTGCGGCATGGGTTACGAGTAAGCGAATTGATTGCTGGCGGATTGGAGACTGTCTATTTCCTCAATTGTCAGGCGGTGGAGCGGCGGATTTAAAACGAGACCTTTTCATTATTGGGGGGATTACTTTTATCGCCGCTTCAGTTACTGCCTTTATTTTTACGTTTGTAAGAAGTAAGAAAAACGGCACGCCGATTTGGAATTTGATGGTGCGCCGCTTGATGTGGAGCGTGATGATCCCACTTCTTGCTGGCGGTTGCCTGTTGTATCGCATGATTCAGCTGGAACAATTTGAATTGGTCGCGCCAGGCTGTCTCATTATTTACGGATTAGCTCTATTGAACGGCAGTAAATACACACTTGGAGAAATCCGGTACCTCGCGATCGGCCAGCTAATTTTGGGTATTATCAACCTTTGGATGATCGGTTATGGCCTTCATTTCTGGGCGCTTGGCTTCGGAGTGCTGCACATTATGTATGGCATTTGGATGTGGTTCAAGTATGAGCGTTGATTTAAAAACTTGTAATGAGGAACCCGATTGAAAATCTAAATAAAATTTTTGACAGCCGCATCCGCCTTGGGGTGATGAGCAGTCTCATGGTCAATGAGAGCGTAAGCTTCAATGATTTAAAGCAATTATTGGAGGTGACCGATGGGAACCTGGCTTCACATCTTGTTAACCTGGAAGAAAATGGGTTCATAAAAGTTCACAAAGGATTTATCGGTCGGAAAACAAATACGACCTATTCTATCACCAAAGCAGGAGAGAAAGCATTTAAAGAACATGTCGAAGCTTTAGAAAATATGATCAAAGGAGTAAAATGATTTTTTTTGTCCACACACTTTGAAATACAAAGCGCTTTATACTTAAGAACGTTAATTAATTATCGCATGACTCAAATCTTATTCCGTCAGAAATTCATTCCATTGATTGGGCTGGTTTTTTCACTGCCCGCACTGTTTTACATAATCGCAGCTCAACTGGAACTGTTTGGGTATCCTGCATTATATAGAAGTCTTGAACCAATCCTTGGCGAAACCGGAGTTCAACATCCTATGGGCTGGAATCTCAATTTCTATATCCTATTCGGACCTGTGCTTGCCTTTGTTTTGAATGTGTTGACAGTAATGCACATTCAAATCGAGTTCACAAAAGAAAGATTCGACTGCCGGTTCACGCTTGTGAGAAGTTGGCGGAACCTGGCAGTCGCTTTTTTGAGTACAACAATTTTGTTGTTCTTTATTGCCTTCGCTCTTGGTGAAAATTGTAATTGTAATTAAAATAACGCTTATGAACCCCCGTAATGCCCGTTTCGCAGTTTGGCTTGTATTTGGAATCGCTTTGCTGTTCAATGTCATCTTTTGGAAAGAAAAGATGGGAATCAACACAGCAATCTTTGACCTGGCAGTTTTGATCATAATTTTCATTTTATATCCAACCGCCAAAAATTCTGCTGCCGTTCGCTGGTTGGTTGTCGGGCATTTGATTTGTGTCGCCATGATTGTGATACACAATTCAGCACTCAGTAAGATTGCCTATAGCACTACTCTATTACTGGTTGTTGCGTTTTCTCAATATGTACATCGATCTGTTTTGTTTGCCACAGGAAGTATTTTGCAAAACATTGTTTTTGCTGTACCGAACTTTATTGATCAATTTCCGGCACACACACACGCGAAGCCATCATCATTTAGGTTCTCGAGACGTTTACGACTTGCACTGATTCCAATTATTTTAGTACTCGTTTTTGTCGTGATTTATTCATCAGCTAACTCTATCTTTTCAAAAATTGTCTCCTCATTTATAACAACAGTGGGCGATTTCTTTGCGAACTTCAGTGATTTTATATCAATCCCGCGGCTTGGCTTTTTTGTACTTGGTCTTTTTATCGCAATCGTAATCCTTCTGAAAAGTCGCGCCAACTATTTTTCAAAGAAGGAATCAAAACTTAGCGATGATCTTGTCCGACGACGCACAAGTGTTTATCAAAGTGGTGGCTTTGCAGAATTCATCACATCGATCATGGGTCGGGCCGGGAAGGGAATGCTTGCCCTTAAAAATGCAAATACAATTGGCCTCATCAGTATTATTCTTTTAAACCTCTTGTTACTGGTTGTAAATGGAATCGATATCAGTTATATCTGGATGGGTATCGATGTATCAACTACCAATCTATACGAAATGATTCACAATGGCACCGAGCTCCTGATTATTTCGATACTACTGGCGATACTCGTTTTATTATTAGTGTTCAAGGGAAATCTCAACTTTTACCGGGGTTCGAAACAATTAAAGATTGCGGCCTATTGCTGGATTATTCAGAACATCATTCTCGTAGTTTCGGTTTTGCTGCGCGACATTTATTATATCCGCGAAACAGGGCTTGCTTACAAGCGCGTTGGTGTGTTGTTTTATCTCGCACTTGTTTGTGTTGGTTTGCTCTCGGTCTTGATCAAAATCTCCAGGCGTAAATCAATTTACTTTTTGTTACGCGTAAACACATGGGCGGTTATGATACTGTTGGTTTTCTCAACTACTATAAATTGGGATGAGTACATTGCTTCGTATAATTTCAACCACAAGAATGAAATCATCATGCCAGTGGGGTTTATGGTGACACTCTCTGGAAAAGCAATTCCCCTGCTCGATCAAAACCGGGCAGCGCTAATTGAGCACAAGGTTAAACTCAAATCGTTGGATCAATGGAACTACAATTGTGAAGACTGTTATTTGAAAGTACTGGATGAACAAATTCGCCAGTATAAACTTGAACACGGCACAAACAAGTACACCTGGCTTTCCTGGAATAGTGCTGACGC
>JACMLR010000505.1 GCA_014379515.1 Chitinophagaceae bacterium | reverse complement strand
TGGCTTCTTATTTGTCTCCATCAACAACATTCGAGAACCAGTTCTATTACTCCTATTATAACTTCAACCTTCATTCAAATTTTACTTTCTTTCTTAACGATCCAATAAACGGTGATCAAATTCGCCAACGGGAAGGCAGAAATATTTTTGGCTATCATTCCAAACTCCATACAAAAAGTGCGTTTCGTAATTTGACACTCGAATCAGTTTACGGTGCTGGCTTCCGATTAGATCAAACAAAAAATAGTGAACTGTCTCACACGATAAACCGCAACACAGTACTTTCTTATACCCAGTTTGGTGATATCAAAGAATTAAATGGATTTGTGTATGCAGATGAAACATTTCTTATTGGTAAATGGGCAATCAATACCGGTCTTCGATTAGACAACTTTGTTTTTAATTATAATGATAAATTATTAGCTGCCCAGTTGCCCCGGCAGAATGAAGCAATTCTGAGTCCGAAAATTAGTTTACAATACACCATTGATAATCACACCCAGGTTTACGTAAAAACGGGTAAAGGATTTCACAGTAATGATGCGCGGGTGGTTGTATTCAATCGCGGTCAGCAAATTTTACCTGCTGCATATGGCGCAGATCTTGGAGTGATGTTGAAACCGGCGCCTAGATTATTTATCAATGCAGCACTTTGGTATCTGTACTTGCAGCAAGAATTTGTGTATGTGGGTGATGAGGGTGTTGTCGAGCCAAGTGGGAAGACCAGGCGTATCGGTGTCGATCTCGGTGCGCGTTATCAGCTGACCAATTGGCTATTTGCCGATGCAAACTTTAATCTTTCTAAACCACGTAGCATTGAAGAATCAAAAGGCAATGACTTCATTCCACTCGCGCCAACTTTTACAAGCACGGGAGGTGTGAGTTGGAAAGCAACTAATGGAATCAATGGTAGCCTTCGATATCGACATATGAGCGACCGAGCCGCAAACGAAGATAAATCCGTCATTGCACAAGGCTATACGGTTACTGACTTATCACTGAATTATACAAACCGCAGATATGAAATTGGTATTGCAATCGAAAACCTGTTTGATGTGAAATGGAATGAAACGCAATTTAATACCGAGTCGAGATTGAAAAATGAACCGACACCTACAAATGAAATTCATTTTACTCCTGGTGTACCATTTTTTGCGAGACTGAAACTTGCTGTATTCTTTTGATCGCTGTCTAACGAGATTACCAGCCGCTTGCAAGTACATCTGCGATATGCATTGTTTGAATATTCAATCCCTTGTTTTTGATAACTCCATCAATATGCATGAGGCAGGAAAGGTCTGTGGATATAATGCATTCAGCGCCGGTTGCCGCTGCGTTGATTACTTTCTGATCGGCCATCGCTACAGAGATCGGCTCAAATTTTACTGCAAATGTTCCACCAAAGCCACAGCATGTTTCAACGTCGTTCATTTCGGATAGTTCAAGCCCGACCACGTTCGATAATAACTTCCGTGGTTCTGCTTTGATTTTACATTCGCGAAGACCTGCACAACTGTCGTGATACGTCGCCTTTGCAGAAAAGCTGGCGCCAACATCTTCAACGTTCAGCACATTGACGAGAAACTCGCTAAACTCAAAGCTTCGTTTTTGGAGATCTTTCACTTCATTATGGAGCGAGGAATTATCGAACAATTTGGTATAATAATTTCTCAGGAAGCCGATACACGAAGCACTCGGTGCAACAATATAATCGCTGCCTTTAAAGTCTTTCAGGAATTTGGTACAAACCTCTTTTGCATCATCCCAAAAGCCTGCGTTGAATGCAGGTTGTCCGCAACAAGTTTGATTAGTATTGTAGGAAACATCACAGCCCAATTTTTCCAGTACTTTGACCATGTTGAATGCTGTTTGAGGATACAACTGATCAACGAAGCATGGTATAAAAATCGCAACACTACATACTGAACCAACAGCATTAGGCTTTGGTTTTGGACCCGTATCGTTTGCGATTGGGTTTTGTTTCATTTTGATTTGTCGTCTTTAGCACTAAAGTTTTCGACCAATGCAATCATTTTGATTGCAGTGATTGCGGCCTCCTCTCCTTTGTGTCCATGAGCACCGCCGATTCGTTCGATTGCTTGTTGTTGATTATCGACAGTCAAAATTCCAAAGATAGTTGGCGCTGGAAGATCAAGATTTAACTGAACAATTCCATCGGTAACGGCTTTACAAACGTAATCGAAATGCGGAGTGTCGCCTCTTAGTACACATCCAAAAGCTATGAATGCAGCAGGGCGTTCTTTTTTCTTTACGTTATCCCAATAAGATTTGATGGCGAAGGAAATTTCAAATGCACCAGGAACGGTGATAACTTTAGTGCTAACAGATGGATGGGTATTCAGTACGCGAATCGCTCCAGCTTCTAATTCATCAACAATTTCGGCGTTCCATTCGGTACGGATGATAACAACACAGGCATCCTTTTTCAGAATGCCTGTGTTTATTTCTAACAAGTTACTATTGCTGACCTGGGCCATGTACGCAAAAGTTATGAGGTAAGGAGAAACCGGAGAAAATCAATTAATTGACTTCACCCAACTTCGCGAGATATTTATCTGCTTCTCTCGCACGGAGAGATTCAGGATATTTTGCTTTCAACGATTTGAACGTTTCGATTGCTTCTTTCGATTTACCTGTTTTATCGTAAAGATGACCCAGACGGTATAAATATTCCGCCGTATTCACTTCATCATCCTCAAAGGAAGAAGATGCAGTTTTGTAACTTGACGCGGCCTGGTCATTTTTTCCCAGTTCCGCATAGGCGTCACCAAGTGAACCAGCGGCGCGCATTTTCAATGCCGGTCTGTCCGCAGAATAGTCTTCAAGAAATTTCACTGCATTATTGAAATCACCCAGTTGCAAATAAGAAACACCAGCATAGAACTTTGAAAGATTTCCTGCAGCTGTTCCGCTATGATCTTTAATAATTCTTAATACGCCAGGGTTAGCCTTTGTACCGTTTCCATTTAATACAAGTCTGAATGAATCGACTTTAAAATTCGCCTGGGCAGGCCAGATCGCTTCGTTAGCTGCCGCTTCCGCTGGAGCTTTGAAATAATTTTTATAAAGGAAAAAGCCGGCGATAACAAGAACAACAGCCGTTAGTCCAAATAAAATGAATTTGCTGTTTTTGCTCCAGAATTGTTGGCTAGATGCGACCACTCTTTCTTCGGTCGACTTGCTCACATTTTTTTCCGGCTGCTTCAGTTCAGTTGACATTACTAGTTATTTATCGTTCTAAAAATGAAAAAATAATTCCGCCGATTTGCTTGTGCGAAATTTATAATTAATCTACAATGAATGGATAATTTGGTTCGGCAACAACATCTTTCAATACCTCGTCGTCATTTGGCCATGGGCTTTCTTCAGCAAATTTTACTGATTGAGCAACTGCTTCATCGACGCGTTTGTTAATTGCCTGGATCTGGTCTTCGGTTGCGAACTTGCTGGCATAGATCGTTTTCAAAACAAGTTGAATTGGATCACGCCCTTTGTATTCTTCCACCTCTTCTTTAGTACGATACTTTTGTGGGTCAGAAATTGAGTGCCCTTTGTAGCGGTATGTTTTCAACTCAAGGAGTGTTGGTCCATCACCTTCCCGGGCACGTTTTACGGCACGAGCAACAGCTTCGTGAACAGCTTCAGCGCTCATTCCATCTACCGAATCAGCAGGCATCTCGTATGCGTCTGCCAGTTTATATATATCAACAACGTTACTGGTACGTTCAATCGAAGTACCCATCGCGTAATTGTTATTTTCACAAAGGAAGATCACGGGTAATTTCCAGGTCATTGCGATGTTGAATACTTCATGCAGCATGCCCTGGCGAGCAGCACCGTCTCCAAAAAATGTAAGGCTCACATTATCGGTGCCCTTGTATTTTTCGGCGAATGCGAGTCCTGCGCCTGTTCCGATTTGTGCACCAACGATGCCGTGACCGCCAAAAAAGAAAACGTCTTTTCCGAAAAAGTGCATGCTTCCACCCTTGCCTTTTGCACAACCGGTTGCTTTGCCATAGAGTTCAGCCATACACGCATCCGGGTTCATTCCTTTTGCAAGCGCCAAACCGTGATCGCGGTAAGCAGTAACGAATGGATCTTCAATTTTAGTGGCCGTCATGCAGCCGGCAGCAATCGCTTCCTGGCCAACATACGCATGGAAAAAGCCACGAATCTTTCCTTCCATTTTATATTTTTCTTCCGCAGTAAGTTCAAACTGGCGAATGAGGTACATTAATTCGTACCAATATAGGTAGGTCTCTTTGGAAAAACTTTTTGCCACTAGGTTAAGTTTGAATGATTTATCCGCATAAAGCTTATGCAGAGGCGGGGGCAAAGATAAGGGGATAAAAGGAAAATCAAAACTGCATTTGCCACTGTTTTACAGACCCCGATTGATGGCGCGCGGTCGCCCTATGCTCTATCTTTGCAACTCATGCAAAAAGACTTATTCTCCTCTCAATCTTCCGCTTATGCTCGTTTCCGCCCCGTGTACCCGGATGAACTTTATCAATACATCCTTCAATTTGTTGGCGCGCGAAACCGGGCCTGGGATGTTGCAACCGGAAATGGACAGGCGGCCGTGGTATTAGCAACATTTTTCGAGAGAGTCGACGCGACCGATATCAGTGCGAAACAAATCAGCGAAGCTGTGGCTGATCCACGGATTAATTATGCTGTCGGGTCTGCGGAACAAAGTGCATTCGAACAAGAATCGTTCGACCTCATTACAGTCGCCCAGGCTTATCATTGGTTAGATCCGATCGCATTTCGATCCGAAGTTAAACGAGTGGGTAAAAAAGAAAGCATTGTGGCGGTGTGGGGCTATCATATCCCGCAATCAACAAACAAGGAGTTGAACATAGTGATCAATGATTTTTATAAAAACGTTGTTGGTACCTATTGGGATTCGGAGCGTCGCTTCGTCGATGAACGCTATGAAACAGTTCAATTCAATTTTGAAGAACTGCCGACAACCGACTTTAGTATTAATGTTGAATGGCATGCGGAACAGTTAATCGGCTACTTAAACTCATGGAGCAGCGTCCAACATTTTATAAAAGCAAATGGATACAATCCTATTG
>JACMLR010000504.1 GCA_014379515.1 Chitinophagaceae bacterium | reverse complement strand
TTTGCACAAGAAGCTACAGTAGCTAAAAAAGCAGAGGACTTTGTAAAGTTCAAAACCCTGACTTACGATTTTGGTAAGATCAAACAAAATACTCCGGTAACCCATGATTTCCTGTTCACAAATACTAGTGACAGAACGGTGGTTATTGAAACTGCACAAGCATCTTGCGGTTGTACAACTCCGGTTTGGCCTCAGGCACCAGTTGCCCAGGGAAAAACAGAAAAGATCACCGCTGGTTTCAACGCTGCAACTGCTGGAAAGTTTGGCAAAACCATCACTGTAAAACTGGCGGGTGTTGACCAACCATTGGTTTTGACCATTACAGGTGAAGTATTGACAGGTGACGATTACGTTAAATATCAAAAAGAAAAAGCTACAAAAGGATAATTCCTTTCCAATCGATATTAAGCCCCTGCCATTTGCGGGGGCTTTTTCATTGGCATGTCTCGCTGAAATTCGGGATTCCGTTATCTTCGTGGCATGTTAACTATCAGCCTTCGCGGTGAAAATATGCCGCCATCGCCCATTCGGAAACTTGTTCCTTTCGCAGAAGCTGCAAAAAGAAAAGGTATAAAAGTTTATCATCTCAATATCGGCCAGCCGGATATTGAAACGCCGCCGGCAATTTTAGACGCCGTGCGAAATGCCGACATCAAAGTACTTGAGTACAGCCATAGTGCAGGCAACGAAAGTTATCGCCGCAGATTGGTTGAGTATTATAAGAGTGTGGGCATCGATATTCGGCATGACCAGATCCTGATCACTACCGGCGGTTCTGAAGCGATTCAATTTGGTTTCTTTTGTTGTTTCAATCCTGGAGACGAAGTAATTGTCCCCGAACCGTTTTATGCAAATTATAATGGCTTCGCGTGCGCGGCTGGTATTAACGTTGTGCCTATCACTTCGCAAATAGAAACCGGTTTTGCGTTACCGCCGATTGAAGATTTTGAAAAAGTGATCACGAACAAAACAAAAGGCATCATCATTTGCAGCCCGAATAATCCCACCGGTTATTTATACAGCATGAAGGAGATGGAAGCGTTGAAAGCAATCTGCCTTAAACATAATCTTTACTTGTTCAGCGATGAAGCCTACCGTGAATTTTGCTATGATGGCGAATACGTAAGTGCAATGCATTTAACGGGTATGGATAATCACGTAGTAATGATGGACACGATCTCAAAGCGGTACAGCGCCTGTGGTGCGAGACTGGGAGCGTTGGTGACAAAAAATAAATTGGTTTACGATACCGCGATGAAATTTGCGCAGGCAAGGTTGAGTCCCCCAGGACTGGCACAAATTATGGGTGAAGCGGCAGTAGATTTACCAGCCGACTATTTTGAAAAGCCAAAAGCTGAGTATCAAAAGAGAAGAGATGCTCTCGTGAGCCGACTGAATGCAATTCCGGGAGTTTTTTGTCCAAACCCGGGCGGAGCGTTTTATGCAATCGCGCGTTTACCTATTACCGATAGCGATCATTTTTGTCAATGGCTGCTTGAATCATTTGAGCATAAGCACCAAACCGTTATGCTTGCGCCTGCATCCGGATTTTACGGTACTGCCGGTTTAGGTAAGGATGAGGTGCGGCTTGCATATGTATTGAATGTTGAGGCAATTCATTCAGCAATGGACTGTTTGGAGGAAGCATTGAAAGTGTATCCTGGTAAAAAACAAAACGCAACTTCAGGCCAATTACAGTCGCACATTTAAGAGACGATGTATAGTCTCTGCTGAGTGATACGATCGCACCAAAAAAATTCACCCATTTCATTCTCATAAGCGATGCGCACATGCTACAACTACTGAACAAAAAATAGTAGATTGAATCATGAAACACATCTCGATCATTGTTCCCAAAGGAGAAGCGATCCTGAACAGTATTGAAGGGCCGTATAAATTGTTCCGACAAGTAAACAGCTTTCTTGAAGAACGCGGCCAGCGTCCACTATTTCGGGTGCAGTTGGTAGGACTTTCGCGCGAAGCGCACTACTACGAGAACGTTTTTTCAATTCATCCTGAACTGATTGTTTCCGATTCGTTTCAAACGGATTTGATTATCATTCCTGCCATACATGGTGATTTGCAAAAAGCCGTGGCCATGAACCAGGATTTTATTCCCTGGATGATAAGACAACACAATGCAGGTGCTGAATTAGCGAGCTTGTGTGTGGGAGCGTTTCTTCTTGCGTCAACCGGTTTATTGAATGGAAGAAAGTGTGCGACGCATTGGATGTTTGCGAATGAGTTCAGAAAAATGTATCCCGCTGTCAATTTAGTTGCAGAAAAAATCATTACGGATGAGCATGGCATTTACTCAAGTGGTGGTGCCTATTCTTTTTTGAATTTGATCTTATACCTGGTTGAGAAATATGCGGGTCGCCAAACAGCGATTCTTTGTTCAAAAGTGTTTGAAATTGAAATTGAGCGTGGAAGTCAATCTCCATTCACCATCTTTTTAGGTCAGAAAGATCATGAAGATGATGCCATTAAAACGATCCAGGCATTCATCGAAAAAAATTTCCAGCAAAAGATCACGGTAGATCAGCTTGCTTCGATGCTCGCTCTTAGCAGGAGAAATCTTGAGCGTCGATTTAAAAAAGCAACGGCAAATACGGTTGTCGAATATATTCAACGAGTTAAGATCGAGGCGGCGAAAATGAGTTTCGAATCATCCCGCGAAAATGTAAACGAGGTGATGTACAATGTGGGTTATAATGATACGAAGGCGTTCAGAATTATCTTTAAGCGGATAACGGGTCTTTCACCAGTTCAATATCGGAACAAATACAATAAGGAGCTGATGAATTAAGAT
>JACMLR010000503.1 GCA_014379515.1 Chitinophagaceae bacterium | reverse complement strand
CTCTCTACGATGAAAACGTTCGTGTTTTCGATATGTGGCAACAATGGCAATACAACGGGATCGGTGAATGGCGGGAAATGGTCAATCAGTGGTTTACTGCGTTAGGTACCGATCGCGACCTGGTGACCTTCGACGAGATTAAAGCTTTTGAAGAAGGTGAAATCGCTATCATTACCGCAATCATCAAATTCACTGCAATTAATGAAACAGGCGAGGCACTTCGCTTTCTTCAAAACCGATTAAGTTGGGTTGCGCGCAAAGTAGACAACAACTGGAAGCTTGTGCATCAACATACATCATCGCCTATCGACTTTGCCAGTATGAAAGCAGTGTTGCAAAAACCCTGAATTTTGCCATCTCATTTCTTTTTCCAATAATCAGCGAGTTCGTACTGTATTGCAGGGTCGGCACTTTTCGTTTTAAATTTCTCTTGATACAGTTCAGATCATTTTGATAATGTTGACGTCGTCCGGCTGCCAGGAACTTTTATTACAATGTCATCGATTACTTCAGATTGTTCTGACTTATAAACCCATCTCATCTTATTGATCACGATTATTATCTAATAGGTAGTTGATCTAAACTAATCAGCGTGTTCGATGTACCTACACCTCTAAATAACAGATTCTATTCTCTGTCCGCCTGACTTTACGCGCTCACAGATCCTACATTCTTCTAAAAAGATGGCTCGATGCGACGAATAAACTGCTTATTCACCGCAAACCGTGCGGCGATTATTCAATTTTGCGGCGAATAAGTGCTATATTCGCCGCATCTAATAGAAAATGAGCAATTACATTCATCAACATAAAAGTTGGCCGAATTTCCAATGGAAACAGGAAAAACTGGCTCCGCTCCTGGGACAGGTCCGCCACCGGCAAGGTCGCCTGCTCGGTCGTATGGAGGCGCTTGGGTTTAAATTACAGACTGAGGCCACCCTTCAGATGCTAACCTTAGACGTTTTAAAATCCAGCGAAATCGAAGGTGAGTTTTTGAATCCAGATCAAGTGAGGTCGTCGATTGCACGGAGGCTGGGAATGGATGTGGCTGGGCTTGTTCCCGCTGATAGAAATGTCGAGGGGGTTGTAGAAATGATGCTTGATGCGACACAAAATTATAAAGCAACAATTACAGATGAGCGCCTTTTCGGTTGGCATGCCGCACTTTTTCCAACAGGGCGAAGTGGGATGCGTAGAATCGTTGTCGCTGCCTGGCGTGATAATCCGAAGACAGATCCTATGCAGGTTGTTTCGGGTGCAATGGGAAAAGAGAGAGTTCATTATCAGGCTCCGGACGCTGAACTCTTGAATGATGAGATGAATGCCTTCATAAAATGGTTTAACAACGAAAACCCGACAGATTCGGTTATCAAAGCTGCGATAGCTCATCTATGGTTTGTAACGATACACCCTTTCGATGATGGGAATGGCCGTGTAGCGAGAGCTATTGCGGATATGCAATTGGCACGTTCAGATGGTAACAACCAGCGTTTCTATAGTATGTCTGCGCAAATCCGAAAAGAACGCAATGCCTATTATGCTATTCTGGAAGAGACTCAAAAGAATGGACTTGATATAACAGCATGGCTGGATTGGTTTCTGGGTTGCCTGGACCGCGCGCTAATGGCTACCGATGAAACGTTAGCGGTTGTTATGCAGAAAGCAACGTTCTGGGAAAAATATTCGAGTGTTTCATTCAACGCCCGTCAAACAGTTATGCTTAATAAGTTGTTGGATGGATTCGACGGAAAATTAACGTCATCGAAGTGGGCAAAGATCGCGAAGTGCTCGTCAGATACCGCCATTAGGGATATAAACGATTTGGTACAAAAAGGTATATTAATTAAAGAGCCTGGTGGCGGGCGCAGTACAACTTATATCTTGAAAAAGGATTAAACGCCGTTTGAGCGAATACGTTTTTATTCCTGCCCCAATCGCTTATATAAAATCTCTTTGTAGGTCACGCCTACAGGAAGTTCTTTGTCGAGGATACGAACAAGATTTCCCTCTAAAAAACGGATATGGCGAAGGTTGATAACGTATGATTTATGAATGCGAAGAAATTGCCGTTCTGGAAGCAGACTGATTATTTTATTTAGTGAAGAATATGAAATGTGCGTACCCTGCATTGTGATCACCTTAATATAATCACCGAGCGCTTCTACATAATAAATATCAGCGTGCGATATTCGAAGCAGGCGCTTTTCAACTTTCAAAAAAATGGCGTCACTGTCATCAATACCGTAAGGAGAGTTATTGCTTCCTTCTTTGGCAATACCCACTTTTTGAACAGCCTTAATAAAACGTTCAAAGGTCACAGGCTTCAACAAATAATCGATTGCTTCCAATTCAAACGCATCTACTGCATATTGCGAAAAGGCTGTTGTAAAAATTACACTGGGCGGGTCCTTCCGCGATCGCAGAAAATTGAGTCCATTAATACCCGGCATTTGGATATCGAGAAACAGCAAGTCGATTTGCTCTTTGTGCAATAGCTCAAAAGCGTCCATCGCGGTTTCGCAAGATGCTATAAGTTGCAGGCTGTGAACCTGTCTTACATGCGACTCTATCAATTGACGGGCAAGCGGTTCATCGTCTATAATAACGCAACGTATCATTGTGTTGTTAAATGAATATTTACAGTGATAATAAACTGGCCATTTTCTTCGACCACCGATAACTGATGGTGTCCCGGGTATAATAATTCAAGGCGTTTGCGAACATTTTGCAACCCGATTCCGCCCTGCATTGTCACTTGCTCTGATTTCATCACGACCAAATTAGCAGTTTGCAAAGTAATTTCATCTTCGTCTATTGTCATCATTATCTGAACCTGGTTGCCGGGAATTTTATATGCAAGTGAATGCTTGAAACAATTTTCAATCAGTGGAAGGAAAATTAAGGGCTCTATTAATATGCCGTTGGGATTTCCCTGGACACCAAACTGGATAAGATTTTCGTCTGAATGCCTTATCCGCTCAAGATCAATATAGCTATGTAAGAATGCAATTTCTTTTGCTAATAACACTTTCTCCTCTCGTGCTTCATATAATACATAACGCATAATGGCGGAAAGATTGGCAATGGTTACCGATGTTTTTGGAGAACCCTGCAGACTTAATGAGTATAAATTGTTTAATGTATTAAAAAAGAAATGCGGCTGTACCTGCGATTTCAATTGCTCCAGTTCCAACTGCAGCTTATCAGATCGTAATTCATCAACAATATGCTGGCGTTTGAACAATTCGCGAATGAATACGACGCCGATCGATGACAAAAGAATGAGCAGGGTATAATCAATGTTTTGAATTAGCCTGCCTGTCCACTTGAAAGGTTGCGCGGACAACAGATTTTCCTGGTATTGCCTCGGGATGATCGGAAGTTGAGTTGCTATGAAATATGCGAGCCTTGCATTCAATTCATAGATCACGAAATAAATGGGCAACGCAGCAAAGAATAGCCAGATGCGTTTGTTGAATAAAGTTTTTGGCAATACCCAACGATAGAACAGGAGAATAACTGGAATCTGTAATAGATTCAAAAATATATAGCTCAGTGTAAACGAGAAATGATCGAATATCTGTAAGCCAACTGACAATGGAATTATCACAGATAGAATCGTGAGGTAGATGAATTCGGCCAGCTTCACCTTGTTATTATAGCTCCAATGTGTTATCCCTTTCAACATGACGGGAAATTAAACAGGTTTTATTATTCGCGTCAGCATTCTCGCTGAATTGGTGATTTTACGCGCCAACTTTGAACGCTTTATTCAACTGGCAATTCATGGCGTTGGGCGAAAAAACCCATGATAGAAACCTTAGTTGGCACAACTTGCCCTCAAATAAATTACATGAAAAAGCTATTGATCGCTGTATTGCTCTTGATTGGAAGTTATTCCAGTCAATGTCAAACGCCGCGACAAGTAAAGAACTTAGCGACATTAGGCAAAGTTTGGGGGTTTTTAAAATACT
>JACMLR010000502.1 GCA_014379515.1 Chitinophagaceae bacterium | reverse complement strand
ATATCCGCGGGCAACCCTAACAGCACTCATGCAAGCTTCTGTTCCGCTGCTGACCATGCGTATCAGGTCAACGTTTGGCACCATTGATTTGATCAACTCGGCCATTCGGATTTCCAATTCGGTGGGTGCACCATAAGAAGTGGAATAACCTGCCTGTTCTCGAATTGCATTGATAACAAGTGGGTGCGCATGACCCAGAATCATCGGCCCCCATGAAGCGATATAGTCAATGTATTTGTTACCATCTTCGTCGAAAAGGTAGGTGCCTTCCGCTCGCTTAATAAATACCGGCGTGCCGCCAACACTTTTAAATGCGCGCACAGGTGAGTTCACACCGCCAGGGATCGATTGTTGGGCACGTTGGAATAAGCGCTCACTTTTTGAATACATGTATATAGAAGTTAAATCAATTCAAGTGGTCATAGCAAACGGACTGCTTGCTTTGCAAAATAAGTCGCGATAAGATCTGCGCCCGCGCGCTTGATCGCGGTTAACGTTTCGAGGATGGCTTTATCTTCTTCAAGCCATCCCATTTTCGCCGCAGCTTTGATCATCGCATACTCGCCACTGATATTGTATACACTAACTGGAACGGTGACGGCATTTTTTACTTCACGAATAATATCAAGATATGCAAGTGCGGGTTTTACCATTACTATATCGGCTCCTTCTTCAACATCCATTATTGTTTCCTTAATAGCTTCAATCCGATTTGCATAATTCATTTGATATGTCTTCTTATCACCAAAGCCCGGAGCTGAATCAAGGGCATCGCGAAAGGGACCATAAAAACAAGACGCATATTTAGCACTGTAACTCATTATTCCGGCCTTATGATACCCGGCTTCTTCCAATGCCGAACGGATTGCACCGATCCGACCATCCATCATATCACTTGGTGCAACGAAATCCGCGCCAGCGGCTACATGACTCACACTCATTTTTGCAAGTACTTCTACTGTTGCATCATTTACAATTTCACCCTTCTCAACGATGCCGTCGTGCCCGAAACTTGAAAATGGATCAAGTGCTACGTCAGTCATCACCAACATTTCAGGCACAGCGTTTTTAATCGCGCGAATACTGCGCTGCATCAGTCCATCCGCATTGAGTGCTTCCGTACCTAGATTGTCTTTGCGAGCATCGTCACATTTTACAAAAAGAAGAACAGACTTTAATCCCATGCTCCACAACTCCCGCACTTCAATTACCAATGTATCAAGACTGAGCCGATAGTAATCGGGCATGGTAGCGATCTCCTGTTTGATACCTTCTCCTTCAACGATGAAAAGCGGCACAATAAAATCGTTGCTACTCAATCTGGTTTCCGCAACAAGGTCACGCACGGCGGAGGATTGTCTTAAAATTCTATTTCTACGTTGCAAATACATTTGTTGATTTTGATTAGCAGGTATTAGATTGTTTAGCCCATTCATTTTTATCTGCTTCTGTAATTATCCCAGCCCATTCTTTGGGATGAAGTAACACATCAAGTAACTTCTCTTCTTCACTTCCTGGCAGCGGTTGATAGTTATAATCAAATCGAACCGTTGGGGGTAGACTCATCAGGATACTTTCAATTCGTCCATTTGTTTTCAATCCAAATAAAGTACCGCGGTCATGCACTAAATTAAATTCTACATAACGTCCCCGCCTGATTTCCTGCCAATACCGGTTATGCTCGGTGAAAGAAGCAGCCTTTCGCTTTTCAACAATCGGAATATACGCTGAAATAAAACCGTCGCCGCATGATTTTGCAAAACGCATCCAAAAATCGCCGTCCTTTTCATTTGTAGGCCGCTGATGATCATAAAATATTCCGCCGATTCCGCGGCGTTCTGAGTTACGATGCCAGTTTACAAAGTAATCATCGCAATTTTTTTTGAACTGATTATAAAACGCCGGATCAAACTTTTCACAAATCGCTTTATAAATTCCATGAAAGTGGATGGCATCTTCCTGGAACAGGTAGTATGGAGTAAGATCTGTTCCGCCGCCAAACCAGCGATCAATCACTTCATCGCGATCGTTGTACAGCTCAAACATCCTGTAGTTACAGTGGATAGTTGGTACAAATGGATTCAGTGGATGGATAACGATGCTCAGGCCACATGCAAACCATTTGCTCCCTTCGATCTGTAGCTGCTTACGCATCGTTTCTGTAACATCGCCGAAAACGATAGAACTGTTAACGCCGCCTTTCTCAAATACATTTCCATTGCTGATGATGCGCGTTTTTCCGCCACCACCTTCTTCACGCTGCCATGAATCTTCATGAAACACAGCTTTACCATCAACAGCTTCCAATGAATGGCATATGCTGTCTTGCAACTCGTGAATAATTTCGATCCATTTATCTTTTTCGTTCATCAGAAGTATCAGTTGCAGTTACGATGCAACACTTTTTATTATGCTGATTGAGTACTAAAAGCGGTTTCCTTAACCGCATCTACAAATGCTTTTGCATGATCAACGGGCACATTGGGTGTAATACCATGACCAAGGTTTGCAATATATTTCTGGGAACCGAATTCATTCACCATTTCTTTCACCCATTTTTTGATTTGCGGGATTGGTGCCAACAATTTGGAAGGATCAAAATTTCCTTGCAATGTTATGTTGTTGCCTGTTAATTCCCGCGCCATAGCAGGACTAACACACCAATCGATGCCAATACCGGCAGCCTTACTTTCACTAAGCGTTTTTAACGCATACCAACTCCCTTTCGGAAAAAGAATTACTGGCGCATGCTCATGCAAAGCATCAGCTATTTGCAACAGGTAAGGTTGTGCATAAATGCTAAAATCCAACGGGCTCAATGAACCTGCCCAACTATCAAATACCTGTACCGTATCGGCACCGGCCTTCACCTGTAGTTTAAGATAGTTGATAGTGATGTCTGTAATTTTTTGCAACAGCTGATGCGCCAATGCCGGTTCAGTGTATGCAAATTGCTTTGCTTTATCCCAGGTTTTGCTGCCTTTTCCTTCGATCATATAGCAAAGAATTGTCCACGGAGCCCCAGCAAATCCGATTAATGGGACACGTCCATTCAATTCTTGTTTGGTAAGCGATAATGCATCGTACACGTACGCCAGCGATTCTTCGGCATTGTCCGTGCGCAGGTTTTCGATATCAGACCTGGTTTGAATGGTTTTAGGAAGCGAAGGTCCTTTGCCTTCTTCCATCAGCACTTCAAGCCCCATGGCTTGCGGAATAACCAAGATGTCAGAAAAGATTATCGCTGCGTCTACACCAACCTGGTCGATCGGTTGTAACGTGATAGCACAAGCGAGTTCTGGAGTTTGTACTCGCGTAAAAAAATCATACTTATTTCGAAGTTTGATGTAATCGGGCAAGTATCTTCCAGCCTGCCGCATCATCCATACGGGCGGCCGTTCCACCGTTTCCTTTTTTAACGCGCGAAGAAGAAGATCGTTTTTCAGTTCAGCCATTATTCAAACATTATTAATTAAATTAATTACCTGTACTAAACACTTCCATCATTGCCTTGAAAAGAGTTTCTTTTCCCGGACTATCAGAAACAATGGTTTTATTGTTGGAGTGTTTTTTTATTTGTCTGGCTGTTGTATCTCCAATCGCAAACAATAACGTTTTTTCAGAAATCTTGTTCACGCTAAAAAAACTGTCAACTGCACTCGGACTGAAAAACAAAATGCCATCGAACTGACTGGGTATTTTTATCGGTGTTGGAATTGTTTGATACACTTCGATTTCCTGAACTTCAATATCATTGCTCTCAAGAATAGTTGGCAGTTCATCCCGACGCTGATCACCACAAAAAAATAGCACCTGGTCCGCCTCAATCTCTTCAACAATTTTTTCTGCAAGCTCGGTAGCATTTCCAGCAGTGCCAGCGATGCTGTGCTCTCCAAAATGTTTGACAGCGAGCGATTGCGTGGTTTGCCCAAGAGTATAAATTTGCCAGTCGGGTTGCTGATCTTCCAGGTAGTTTGCAACTGCCTCAACTGCATTCATACTTGTAAACACCACAATTGTTGATTGGAGAAATGCCTGTTCGATTTCCTGTTGCACATATGCTGTGTCAATTGGAATCGTATTGATAAACGATTGTGTTTGTATCTTGATGCCTTTAGCAGCCGCCTCGTCGATGAGTGGTTGACCAATCGGCCTTGTAGTTAATATGTTGATTTTAGTTTGCGGCATTCCTTATTTGCATTACAATTTCGCGACCACCTTTCTCAAGGAGATGTTGCGCGCAGCGTGCACCAAACTCCCCGACATCCGCAACCAAACATTGTTGTTCAATTGAGGCGATCTGAGCGCCATTTACTGACAAAACATTTCCTTTAAAATAAATTTCCTCATTTATTATTTCCGCAAAACCGCTGATGGGAGTGGAACATCCGCCCATGAGTACACGTAAAAACTCGCGCTCAACAGCAGTGCAGATACTGGTATCCTGATGATTAAACTGGTTGCAGATGTCAACAACGCGGGTATCCGTTTCCCGGGATGCGATCGTTATTGCGCCCTGACCTGGGGCCGGCAACATCCATTCCAACACGATGCTGTTTTTGGGTCGAAGATCAATACGCTCTAAGCCGGCCCGTGCGAAAATGGCACCGTTCCAATCAGATTCTGAAACTTTTCGCAAACGGGTATTCACATTACCGCGTAAATTTTCCATTTGATGACCTGGAAAACGATGGAGCCACTGCGCGCGACGACGAACACTACTTGTTGCGATTTTAAATGGAACGTTGGTATTGTTTGCTGAGAGTAATGAGGAGTAGGTGGAAGCACTCGATTGATCTTTAAAAACAAGCAAATCTTCAACAGGTCCACGTTTCAAAATTGCGGCCAGGATGATTCCTCGCGCGGGTTGTGTTGGAACATCTTTCAATGAATGAACTGCAATATCGATCCGCTTATCTAATAATGCTATGTCTAATTCTTTAGTAAAAATTCCCTGGACACCCATTTCGTACAGCGGCGTTTTTAGATCGATATCACCTTCGCTCTTGATGTAGACAAGTTCTGACGATGTGCCAACGCCGGTAAGAAGTTGTTGTACTTGAGTAGCCTGCCAAACAGCAAGCTGGCTTTCCCTGGTGCCAATCCGTATCACGTTTCCCATTTGAGTTAATTGGTGCCTGCAGCGATGAATTCATTGATAGCTTCAATGTAGTAGCAACCTTTTTGGTTAACGGTTTTCATTTTTGTTGCCATTCCATTGATCACGCGTTGAATTTTCGCATCGGTGTGATCGTAATTGTATAAAGGTAAGAACAATGGGTCGGTATGAATTTGGCTGAGTTTCGTCTTTACGGCTTTCAATACAGGAACATGTTTCCGCATTTCCTGCCACTCTTCAAACTCTATTAAATATTCAGCGATAATCATTTTCGCTTTGGGTACATCTGCCTCTCTCTTCCGCAGTGTTTGATCCTTCAACTTTGAAAGCTCGTCGACATTGATAAGTGTAACTCCGTCAATGGAACGAACTTCATCATCAACATTGAATGGTATTGAAAGATCGATTATTAATTTTGAAGCTGTGTTCAGGAGATGTGATGCATTGATTATCGGCGTGGAAGCATTTGTTGCAACGATAATAATGTCGGCCGCGATTACCTCTTCATTTAGTTTATCCGCAGAAGCATGCTTTAGTCCAAGCTCGCGGGCAAGCTCAACCGCTTTTTCGGGACTGCGATTGATCAGTGTGATATTTGTTGTACCAAGATAATCAGCCAGGTTTTTACAGGTATTACGGCCGATCTTACCGATGCCCAACAAAAGAATTTTCTTTTGCTTAATGTCCCGAATATTTTCTTTTATATACTGTACCGCGGCGAATGAAACCGAAACCGTTCCGCCGCTGAGTTGCGTTGTATTTTTTATTGTTTTGGACGATTGCAAAACGATATTGACCAAACGATCAGTAAACGCACCGGCAAATCCGCGCTCTTTTGCAAATCGAACAGCGGTTTTTAATTGTCCAACAATTTCATAGTCGCCTAATAATTGCGAATCAAGGCCGGAAGCAACTGCAAATAAATGCTGAACCGCTGCGTCAGACTTTTTGATATACGCGAGTTTGCGAAATGTTTCCGCATCACCAACTGTTTCACTACATAAGAGATTTATTAATTCATCAGCGTTTGATGCAAAGCCATAAATTTCTGTTCTGTTGCACGTAGATAAAATAAATAATTCCGATAAATGTTTTGTTGATGCAAGTTGGAGGATCGAGCTGTACTGATCATTACTAATCGCAAACTGGCCGCGTACAGATGCGTCCGATTTGCGGTAGTTTAATCCGGCGACAAAAAAATTGGAGATATTCTTACTACTAAATCCGTGCATGAAAGTTTATTCTGATTTCAATACGTGCAAAAGTACTTTTGGAAGCCTCGCAGTCCTAATAAATCTGTCATTAATATGTCATATTAACTTATGAAAATTCCTCAGTTGTTCTAACCGAAGATGGGGTGTACAAAATGATTTATGAACTGTATTTTTTGAAATCCCCGGAAAAGCGAACAATTAGCAGGCTGACTGGTTAATTTCGCAAATTAATTTTGATTATGGCTGATGTAAGAAAAGGAATCGTTTTAATGAATCTCGGCTCACCGGAATCAACGAGTGTTCGGGATGTCCGTAAGTATTTAAATGAGTTTCTGATGGATGAGCGGGTAATCGATATGAATTACCTGCTACGGCTTCTTCTTGTGAAAGGAATCATTACGCCATTTCGGGCGCCAAAGTCGGCTGCGGCTTACAAATCAATTTGGACCAAAGAAGGTTCGCCCCTGATCGTATTGAGTAAACAACTGCAATCCGCATTTCAAAATATAGTTGAAGAACCGGTTACACTGGCAATGCGTTATGGCAATCCATCACCCAAAGATGCTTTCGAAGAATTGCTGAGCATCAATCCGGCGATTGAAGAAGTCATGCTCGTTCCCCTTTACCCGCACTACGCAATGAGCAGTTACGAAACGGCGGTAGAGTATGCAAAAGAAATTCATCGTAAAAGCAAGTTTTCTTTCCGTTTGACTGCATTAAAACCTTTTTACAATGACGAGGATTATTTGCGAGCGCTCGTTGCGAGCATTCAACCCTTCATTCAACAGGATTACGATCATATATTATTTAGTTATCACGGAATACCAGAACGTCATGTCCAGAAAACCGATATCACGGCAAGTCATTGCCTGAAAAATCCCGATTGTTGTTCTGTGGCTTCACCTGCTCATGCATTTTGTTATCGTCACCAATGTATTAGTACGACCAATCACGCTGCAGCTGCGCTCGGTATTCCTAAAGAAAAATTCAGTTTTTCGTTTCAATCGAGGTTAGGCCGCGATGAATGGTTGAAACCGTATACGGTTATCAGGCTGCAGGAAATGCCCAAAGAAGGTATTAAAAAATTAATCATTTTGTGCCCGGCTTTTATCAGCGATTGCCTTGAAACACTCGAAGAAATTGCAGAAGAAGGGAAGGAGGTTTTTATGCATGCAGGAGGGGAATCATTCACGTTAATTCCATGCCTTAACTTAAATGCAAAATGGATAGAGGCTTTAAACAAAATGATTCAAAAGCCAGCGTTGATTGAACGCTTGTAACTTTATGCTATTGTTAAGTCTCACCGATGTATCTATATATTAAGGCTCTTCATATCATCTTCATCGTAACCTGGTTTGCCGGGATGTTTTATATCGTGCGGCTTTTCATTTACAATCGCGAAGCAAATGATAAAAGCGAACCAGCAAAATCTATTCTCCGGGATCAGTTCTCAATAATGATCCGCCGTTTGTGGTTCGGGATCACCTGGCCATCAGCCATACTTACGTTCGTTTTTGGTGGGATCACCTGGTACCAACTTGGATCGACACCACAGTGGCTAATAATCAAATTATTTTTCGTTGGCGGATTGTATTGCTACCATCTTACATTACATGCAATCTACAAACAACAGCTGGCAGGCATTTTTCGATATTCTTCAACGCAACTGAGGCTGTGGAACGAAGTTGCCACTGTTTTTCTTTTCGCGATCGTGATGCTCGTTGTAGTAAAACAAAATATGAGTTGGGCGTGGGGCTTGTTAGGACTCGCGAGCCTTGTTATTTTACTAATGAGTGCGATCAAAATTTATAAACTCGCTCGGGGTAAATGACGGGTAATTATTTTGCGGCCTGAAGGGAATGGTTATTCGTAGGAAGGCTAAGTTGAGATTGCGTTGTACCCACCACACCGCGAAATAAACACGTGTTGCTGCGACTATGTGGGCGAATGATATTCCGACATTATTTCGGCGGCAACCATGGTTATGGTTTGTGTGCGCGGCGGATTACGTTTTTCGATGGGCGTTGCCCATCGCTATTACACCGTGCCCCTTCGGGGCGTAATGCCACGAAATTCGCTGACTCATTTGATGTCAGTTCTTCGCATGAGGAGATGTTTCGTCCTGCATATGTGGCCTATT
>JACMLR010000501.1 GCA_014379515.1 Chitinophagaceae bacterium | reverse complement strand
TTTCTCAATGGATATCTCGAGTTTGGAAACGCCAACATGATCGCCACCAACGTCAAGACAAGCGATTTAAAGAACCGCGAGATCCCTGTTACGATCGAAGGGGATGTTGATCTTAGCAACTATGTCAATAATATTTCAAGTGAAAAATATTTGAGTATCGATTTCTTCCCGACTTCTCTCGAGCGCTATATGCCCGACGAGAAGCGCGAAAACGGTTACGACTTTGATTACGTTTTAAGTTATGACGATGAGATTTCGCTGACAATACCAGCAGACAGGAAATTTGTTGATATCCCAGAGAAGTTATCGATGAATTTTGATGGTTACGAATTCGCTGGCGAGTATGTTGTTACCGGTAACAAAATCACGCTCAGGAAATCACTCGTTATCAAAAACAGCATCATCAAAACGAACGATTTTGCAAACTGGACCAAGTTTCTGAGCGCTATCAAAGAGTTCAATAAGTATTTCATTAGTGTATCGAAAAAATAACCCCAATATGAAAGCCAGCCATAAGCCCTTGCATATTTTTACAATATTTTTTATCGCTTTCCTAAGCGTAACTAATATCTCTTTTGCCCAGGATATAATCAATGAAGATTTCCTGGATAACATCGAAACAAATGCCCGATTCATCCTCGGGGAATCTTCACCTGCATTTGCAGTAACGGTTGCTCCGGAAAAATGGAAAAAAGAATCAGCAACTATTATTGGATATAAACGAAGTATCCTTTTCGATAAAAAATCAAGTGGTGGATTTTTCACCGCAAAAGATCGTAGCGTTTATTTTTTCGAGAAGGTTCGTTTCCGTATCAAATTGAACGACAATAATGCAGTGCAGAGTTTTACCCAAATTTTCTTCAGGTACAGCGATCGTGAGGACGGCTTCATTGCCCGCCTGATAAAACCAAATGGGGAGATCATCGAAGTAGATTTGAAAGATGCAGTCGGTATTGAACCCGGAACGGATATGCCCGAATTTTTTAAAAGCTTCTTCGATCAGATTTCCGGCGAACAGCGCCGCTATTTCAAAGTTGCTATCCCAGACCTTGAACCGGGCGACATTCTTGAATACGTAGCTAACACAAAAAGCAAATTAAACGTGAGTGGGGCCGGTTATGTTGAGTTCAGTCCCCAATATGAAATATGCAGCAAGAACTATCCGGTGATGCATAATGAAATTGTTATTGAAACGGATGAAAAATCGTTTTTCAAATCTTTATCACTCAATGGTGCGCCGGAATTTAAGAAGGAAGCAACCGATGCCGGCAATTTTACAAAATATGTATTTACCGATAAGGATCGTGGTACGGAGAAGGATGTGAATTTCGTGAAGGAGATGCTTGTATATCCATTGGTGAAATTCCAGGTAATCTATTCCAATAATGGCCAGGTTAAAGGTGCTCTTATCGGTCAGAAAGGTGAATTGAAAAAAGGATTTTCTAAAGAGGAACTGGCATTGAAAGCTTGGGAAGATTATGAAAGTGTCGGCAGTAATGCCTTTTCTGTGAATGGAATGCTGGTGTATACGATCAACAGTTTCATCAATGATTCCTGGGCAAGCCTTAAAAAATTAGGCGCAAAAGATTGGACTGAAAAGGACTATGTCAAAAATGTGTACTACTACGTTCGTAACAAGGTTTTATTTCAAAATAGTTACTTAAGTGATAAAGCATATGCTTACATCTTTGGTTCGCTGCTTTACCAACGTGATATTAAATCAGATTTGATTATTACCACATCAAATCGCATTGGGAATTTGAACCAAATTCTTTTCGAAGAGGAAATCCGCTACGCGTTGCGTGTGGGAAATCAACTCTATTTTAATTGTACTGATCACTCTAACCCGGGTGAGTTTGTAGAAACGCTTTTAGGTAACGAAGGTTATATTATCACGAAGCCAACCAAAAAAGTACCACAGGAAATAAAGCCATTTAAACTTCCGGATGCAGGCATTGCTGAGAACATGGCTCATTTTGCCATTACTGCTTCTTTAACTCCTGACCTCAACAACATCGCTGTATCAAGGGTGAACACCTTCAAGGGAATCAGTAAATCGCGAAATATCGATGCAGCATTGAAGTTTACTTCCTACATGCTGGATGATTACAAATTTTATGGCGGTAACGATCCGGCTGATGGAATGCGAGCCGTTCAGCAGGAAGAATATGAAAAATCCATTCGCGCATTGAAAGAGGAATTCAAACGGCAAAAGCCAGAATTCGTGAAAGAGCAACTGGAAAGAGAGTATCGTCAAAAAATAAAGTATAAGGATTTTAAAATTGGAAGTGATGGCCGATCAGTAAAGAAAAGTGACCTTGTTTTCACTGAAGATTTTGAATTGCCTGGCATGATCAGGAAGGCAGGGAAGAAATATCTTGTAAATCTCACAGGTCTCGTGGGACCGCAGTTGCAGATCAAGAAGGAAGAACGAGAACGGACGTTTGATATTAATGTTGGTTATGCCCGAACGCTTACGTGGGCAATCATGTTTAAAATTCCAGATGGCTACACGGTGGATGGAATTGCGGAACTAAATTCTGTTGTTGAGAATGAAGCAGGCAAATTTAGTTGCGAGGCGAAAGAAGAGAATGGCCAGGTATTAATGAAGATTTCAAAAGTTTATAAGCAAGCAAATATTAGTAAATCGAAATGGACAGATATGCTGACATTCGTTGATGCAGCCTATAATAATTCGTTTCGCTACTTGCTGCTTAAGCCTAAAAAATAAGCGAGGGCAGTAGTAGAATATAGAATGTAGAATATAGAATGTAGAATGTGGGATATCGAATGTTGGATACTTAATTGAATACATGCGGTTCTGAAACATCGCCTTGTTTGATTTCAAAACATTGAATAAACACTAGCTAATACTTTCTCAATCTGCGAGCCACGAAGTGGCGTCATCTGATAGCCCGGGGTGAAACCCCGGGTAAGAACACCCAACGACATTACAGCCCTGAAGGGGCGCGATCTTTTTTGATTTGGAATGTTGAATAAATATAGACTTTACCCCAAACCAACCCTATTTTGACAATTCGGTTCGTATTGCCGTTCATTCTATATTCTACATTCTATATTCGACATTCTCCACTCCTCACCAACCAAACCCCAAACCCACCAGTTCCTTCTCATTAAACTGAAGTAATGATTCAAGTTGAAGATCCGCCGCTCCCCATTTAATACTGTTTACAGAGGTCGCTTCCGGTACAACCACACATCTCATTTTCGCGGCTTTCGCTGCTATCATTCCATTGAACGAATCTTCAAACACAATACACCGCGATGTCGCGATCCCCAATGCTTCCGCGCAATTGATAAACACCTGCGGATGCGGTTTCCCAAAAGGCAGTCCTTCGGCCGAAGTAATTGCATCAAGGTGCGATCGGATCTGCAGCTTATCAACCACCATTTCAATTAGTTTGAGTGGTGAAGACGAGGCAAGCCCAATTTTAAATTTTCGCGCAGCAAAAAATTCCATGATGTATTCCACACCGGGGAGCGCCAGGCCACTCTCTTGTATTTGATTTAATGCAAGCGTTTCAATGGAATCGATTGTACTGTTAGAATGCGTCGTATCGATATTGAAATGAGTGAACCAATGTTCGATCCATTCGGGCGTTCTCAAACCTGTGCTGGAGTGGTACTGCTCAGCGGTCAGCTCGATATTAAATGGTAATAATGCTTGTTGACCTGCTTTTTGCCACAATGGTTCGGAGTCGATTAACAACCCGTCCATATCAAAAATTACTGCGTTTTGCTGCATTCGGCAAAGATAAGTCCGACAACCGATGAACGATTACGGTTCCCTTCGCTGCATCTTATTTCAATAATGAACAATTCCTTATTTTCGGCGTTCATAAATTGTTAATGAACAAAATATGGGTTGGATCTCGGAACGTTTTAAGCACCTAAATTTTTTCCGAAAACTTGTCTATGCTTTTGTTGGCATCGTGTCCTATCCCGGATTGATGCTATTTAATCGCCTGCGCATCTCGGGAACGGAACATATTCGGCATCTTCCCTACAAGAACGTATTATTCGTTAGCAATCATCAAACATATTTTGCGGACGTAATTACGTTTCTCCATATTTTTTGCGCGGTGAAATGGGGCAAGATAAATCGTCTTGGTATTCCATATTACCTTCTCAATCCGTTTACGCGTGTAAATTATGTTGCGGCGGAAGAAACGATGAAAGGCAGTTGGATCAGTCGGATCTTTGCGCTTGCGGGTGCGCTTACGGTTAAACGAACCTGGAGAAACGAAGGTCAGGAAGTGCGGCGCAATCTGGATCCATCCGACACTCGTAAAATTCAACGAGCACTATCTAACAACTGGGTAATCACTTTTCCGCAAGGCACTACAAAGCCATTTGCACCAGGAAGAAAAGGCACGGCGTTTATTATTAAAGAAACCCGACCCGTCGTTGTACCGGTGGTAATTCGTGGATTCTGGCGGGCATTTAATAAAAAGGGATTGAAATTTAAAAAGACGGGTTCTGAATTGTCTGTTACTTTTAAAGAACCGCTCGACATTGATTACGAGGCATCTTCCGAATCGATCATGGATAAAATAATGGACGCTATTGAACAAAGTAAAACGCATATGATGCAAGGCGCGCATCATTGGATGAAGAACGATAAATGATTCAAACACGATTACGATATATTGTAATTCTACTTTCGATATTTTTTTTGCCGATCCTCCTGGTAGCACAAGGTAGTATCTCTGGTAGAGTGATTAACGATGAAACCGGAAAGCCGTTAGGCGGCGCAAGTGTTTACATCAATAGTTCAACAATCGGCACTACAACAAATGAAGATGGCGAATTCAAACTTCCGTCAGTAAGCAATGGATTTTACGAAATCGTTGCATCGTATGTTGGGTATGATCGATTGGTTTACCAGGCCGCAATTCAATCGAAGGATCTTCAAATCACTTTTCGATTACAACAGAAAGCAAATGAGCTACGCCAGGTAGTCGTGCTTTCAAAGGATGGTCGAGAAAAATGGTTGCGCGTTTTTCGGGAAAACTTTTTAGGTATAACCGGTGCCGCTACGAATTGCCGGATCCTCAATGAAGACGAAATAATGTTTGGTGAGAATACTGGTGGGAATCAAATGAGTGCGTTCTCTGCAGTGCCGCTCGAAATTGTAAATAATGAACTCGGTTACCGTGTATATTTCGAATTGGCTGACTTCTATTATAGCAGGGCAAGCGGTAGCACATTCTTTTATGGATACTCACGTTTTGAAGAATTACGTGAGGGAAAGGTTTCGGCGAAATTTGTTCGCAATCGGCAACGATACTATTTAGGAAGCACCATTCATTTCTTTCATGCGTTGATCGAGAGCAAAACTGCAGACGAAGGGTTTTTATTACTAAATATCCTCACTCAAAAAACGTATGACTCAATCGTTCGCGCCAGTTCGCGGACGC
>JACMLR010000500.1 GCA_014379515.1 Chitinophagaceae bacterium | reverse complement strand
ATTCCAAGGTATTCCGTGTTGAGATAAGGATGCTTGTTTAAAACAATTTTACCAACCCATTCTTTCTTCAATTCTCCTTTTTTATTCAGCACTTCGTCTTTAAAAGATGGATCGATATCGTTTATGAAATCCAATCGGCCTTGTTGAAACTGCAGAAACTCCGTAGCCTTACTATCATAAAAAGAAACCTTTATTGCGTCGAGGTAAGGCAGTTTCTGACCAATCGAATCTAGTTCGAAATATTGCGGATTTTTATGAAGAATCAATGCTTGTCCTTCTTCCCAGGATTTGAACATGAATGGACCCGTGCCACAAGGATTACTACGATAGTCACTACCGAATTTTTCAACAACTTCTTTTGGAACGATTGCGCAATATTTGTTCGAGATCACACCGAGAATCGGACTGAACGGACTGCGAAGCGTTAATTGAAAGACAGAGTCATTCAATGCAACAAAAGGCTGATCAACGGCGACACGGTCGTTGAAAATCCATGCTCCCGGGCTCGCAGTAGTGGGAAGCATTAATCGTTGGTAGCTGAAAACCACATCTTTCGCTGTCATTTTTCTTCCTTTGCCGCCGGAAAATGCGGCGTTATCATGGAAGTAAACATCATTGCGCAGAAAGAACCGGTATTGAAGATGATCTAAGGAAACTTCCCAACGGGTAGCAAGGCTTGGAACGATACGTAAATGGGCGTCCGTTTCAACAAGTGTATTGTACAACTGGTTTACTGCCCAAATTACCGATTGGCTTTTCGCAAATGCCGGATCAAGGCTTGCGATGCCAAAAGACTCATTGTAATTGAAGACCTGCTTTTTATCTTGCTTGCGCGATTGACATCCGGCAAACACGAAGATCGAAATCAAAAAAAGATAGAATTTACCTGAACGGCTCATCATAATCACACTGTTGGAACTAAATTAGCGAACAAAATGTATTTATCACTCAACCGCAAAGAATGTACAATAGATTAACGTTGATTTCATTGGCTATGATTTCGCTTTATTGCAGTTCGATCGCGCAGCCCCTCAATCAAAAAAAAGGATTTACACATCAGGATAGCTTGCGAGGTTCAATAAACGCTGAACGTGATTGGTGGGATGTAGATACGTATACCATTGATGTAACACCTGACTATTTAAACAAATCAATCATAGGTGTTACCAGCATTGGATTCAGCGTGATCAAACCGGGTCAGATTATGCAAATTGATCTGCAGGAACCCATGCAAATCGACAAGATTGAATGGAAAAACAAATCGCTTGCTTTTACTCGCGAAGGCAATGCCTGGCATGTGCGGTTCCCGGATCAACAAAAAATGAAAGAAAAAGGAACGATTAAAATTTTCTATTCGGGGAAGCCGCGGGTTGCAGTCCGTCCACCCTGGGACGGGGGTTGGATTTTTCAAAAAGATAAAGAAGGTCGCCCCTGGATGAGCGTTGCTTGCCAGGGATTGGGAGCAAGTGTTTGGTATCCGTGTAAAGATCATCAAAGTGATGAACCCGATCATGGCGCTACGATAAATGTCACCGTTCCCGATACACTGGTTGTGGTTGCTAATGGCAAACTTTTGGGTAAAAAAGAATCAGGAGAGCTTGTTACCTATTCGTGGGGAGTGGTGAATCCAATCAATAATTATAACATCGTTCCTTATATCGGCAAGTATGTTAATTGGTCGGAAGACTATGCAGGTGAAAAAGGAAATTTAAAATGTGACTACTGGGTACTCGATTATGAACTTGAGAAAGCTAAAGTACAGTTCAGGCAAGTGCCGAAGATGCTCAAAAGTTTTGAGTATTGGTTTGGTCCTTACCCATTTTATGAGGACGGTTACAAATTAGTGCAATCGCCGCATCTTGGAATGGAACACCAGAGTGCTGTTGCTTACGGAAACGAATTCAAAAACGGTTACCGCGGGCGCGACCTGAGCGGAACAGGCTGGGGTACCAAATGGGATTTTATAATTATCCATGAAAGCGGTCATGAATGGTTCGCTAATAATATTACAACGAAAGATATTGCTGACATGTGGGTGCATGAAGGATTCACGAATTATTCAGAAACACTTTTCACTACATCGGAGTTCGGTGTAGAAGCTGGAAACGATTATGTAATTGGAACAAGGAAATTAATTCAGAACGATATGCCGATCATCGGGCATTATGGAGTGAACCAGGAAGGGAGCGGTGATATGTATTACAAGGGTGGTAATCTATTGCATACCATACGGGCAATCATCAATAATGATGAAAAGTTCAGACAAATCCTGCGCGGGTTAAATAAAGATTTCTACCATCAAACAGTTACATCTGCACAAGTAGAACAATATATTAGTACCAATGCAGGTTAT
>JACMLR010000499.1 GCA_014379515.1 Chitinophagaceae bacterium | reverse complement strand
TTGCAACCAGGTCTTCATAATATGGTTTCAACTCACTCCAAACCGGTGGCGTTGGATTTTTTGAATACAAATCATATGGGTTGAAAAGCTTAACCCATTTTAGCATCTCACGATCGTGATCATCCAACAAATAGCTGTATTCGCCTTCGCGATGCCATGAATAAAAAGAGTGGTAGCGTAACATGTACAAACCTTCTTCAGGCAAATGATCTTTCATCATTTGATACACATACTCATCATGCCCCCACGACATATCGATATTTCTTAATCCACAACCTTCTTTATATACTCCCAGTTTGCTGTTGAACTCAGGCTTGTTATAGTCGGGGTTCTCCGCAAAGTATTCAGGGTAGACAATCTTGTCGGAATATTGGCAGCCTACGGGAAACGTATCACCAACAACTGCCCACTGTGGCTCCCCGAAGAGACATAACACTTTTCCCATGTCATGCATGAGACCTGTCAGCACCATCCAATCCGGGTGACCGTCGCGACGAATCGCTTCTGATGTTTGCAACAAATGTTGAAACTGATCAAGGTCGGTATCCGGATCAGAATCATCCACCAACTGATTCAGGAAATCAAACGCATTCCAAACAGGCATTTGCTTTTTATCGAAACGGAGGTAGTCGCTTTTTTTAGCCTGAACGAAATCATAAGTCTGATGAGTATGATTGAATCGATAAAATTCACGGACCGTATCGCGCGCGGGATCTGCATAGTTCCGATACTCTTCTTTCGACTTCGCAGGAACATCTGGTTCCGGATAACGTTCCAAAACTGCTTCTTCCCACTCGTCGAGACTTGCCAGTGGATTTTTTTCTTTTTCAGAAAACGCTTGATTCGGTTGTATTGACATATGCTGTTTTTTTCGTTAGAGACCGTCGATAAAGTTCTGTTTTTTTAACCATAAACGGAAGTATAGGAAGTTTTTTTTCAGGAATGCTTTCACCTCAAATAGATATATTAGTGTGCTCAAAATGGTTTCGCCAAAACTTAACGATTGCTATGAATCTTCAAACAGCGGATTACCTGATCATTGGTGTCTATTTCCTTTTTGTTATTGGTGTCGGTTTTATAATTAAGCGCAAGATCAAGTCGAGCAACGATTTTTTGGCGAGCAGCCGCAGCATTCCGCTTTGGATTACCAGTCTCGCCTTTATTTCCGCTAACCTCGGTGCCCAGGAAGTGATCGGGATGGTTGCCTCGGGGGCAAAGTATGGGATCATGACCGTGCACTTTTATTGGGTAGGGGCAATTTTTGCAATGGTTTTTCTTGGGGTATTCATGATGCCTTTTTATTACGGAAGCCGTGCGAGGAGCGTACCCGAATATCTTCGTCTTCGCTTTGATGAAAAGACTCGCGGATTGAATGCAATCTCCTTTGCGGTTATGACTGTATTCTCTTCAGGCATCTCCTTATATGCTCTCGCAAAAATGCTCGAGATTATTTTGAAATGGGATTTTGATATTTCCATTTGGGTTGCTGCGGGCATCGTAATGATCTATACGTTTGTGGGCGGCCTTACCAGTGCAGTTTATAATGAAGTGCTTCAATTCTTTTTGATCGTGCTGGGTTTCTCACCATTGGTCATTATCGCGCTACAGGATTCCGGTGGATGGGAAAATGTCAAAGCCCAGCTTGAACCGAACATGACGCATGCCTGGAAATATATGGGCGACACACAATCAAATCCGATGGGATTACATTTTATGTCGCTAATTTTTGGGTTGGGGTTTGTGATGTCGTTTGGTTACTGGTGCACGGATTTCCTTGTCGTTCAACGTGCAATGATTGCGCGAAACATGCGCGATGCTCAAATGACACCAATCATCGCCGCAATACCAAAAATGTTCATGCCGTTGATCGTTGTTCTTCCGGGTATCATCGCCATCGCATTGATGCAACCTGCATTGGCATCGAAAGGATATAGCATCCCGGTGGATGCAAAGGGTCAACTCGACTATACAATGACACTACCATCATTGATCGCGCATTACTATCCAAGCGGACTACTTGGAATCGGTATTACTGCGTTGATGGCATCATTCATGAGTGGAATGGCCGGTAACGTAACAGCATTCAATGCCGTTTTCACTTATGATATCTATCAACCATATTTTGTAAAGAATAAAAGCGATAATCACTACCTCGTTGTCGGAAAGATTATAACAGTCGTTGGAATTCTGCTTTCAATCATGACCGCTTACATTGCCCAGGGATTCAATAATATCAACGATTTTCTACAGCTCGTATTCGGTTTTGTAAACGGTCCATTGTTTGCAACCTTTTTGTTGGGAATGTTTTGGAAGCGAACAACTGGTCACGGGGCGTTCTGGGGTTTACTCGCAGGCACGTTTGGCGCAGCAATGACCCACGGACTCACGATTGCGGAAGGGAAAGGCGGTTGGATTTCGCCGCTCTATGAGATAGGCAGCGGGATGGGACAAGCCTTCATCGTTGCTGGTGTTTCGTGGATTGTCAATTTCTTTACAACGATTTTCGTGAGCCTTATGACAAAACCAAAACCGGAAGAGGAATTAAAAGGCCTTGTATATTCCCTAACAGAAAAACAAAAGTATACCGGCGGCAAATGGTATCAGCGGGTTGTACCACTGGCAATTTTGTTGATCCTCTTAACGATACTTCTTAATATCATCTTCTTCTAAAAAAGCGCCATGTTAAAAAAACTTAGTCGCCTTAGTTTCGTAATCGGTTTATTCTTCACTATCGTCGCCATCATTTTACTTATAAATGATTTGTTGAACGATACCAGTACAAAACTCAACCTCTATACCGGTGGCGTGTTTTTGGTTTTTGGAGTGTTTATGATGATGGTGAAAGAAAGAGCGGAGTAATGTGCGAAATCTGCGAAATATGAAAATGTGCTAAATGCCTTTGAGGCGATCGTTATCGTTTTGGTTGATGTAAATCTCGGGACTACCAAAAAGCAATCGTGAAGACTACTGTTCACGCCACGATCCATTTTGAAAAAACGCAATGACGGTTTGCGGAATGCTTGGGAGGCACTTTGCACATTTTCACATTTTGCACATTTCGCACATTAGCATATTTGTAGATAATTTTTACCACCACAACCTCCCTCCCCCCAACCTCCTTACAATACCCCACCACCGCCCCTTTATTTAACGGGGCGATTACCGGATATGAAGCTGCTCCTTCTTTCTCAGTGAGAAAACTTGTTTTTTGAATTGCGCCTGTGGCAGACCGCTGCTGGAAACCTATTCGTTTATAGAAATTATCATTTTCGCGAATGGTTTCATCCCACACGATCATTAAGTCTCCATCCTTTGTTGTTGTAAGTTGAGGATGCGAACCCGAGGATGCAATTTGTGCCGACTTGTTGAAGCTATTTCCAAGATCACCCGAGCTTGTAAAATAACATCCCTTCTTATTTCCACCAGTGAACCAGGCGAAATGCATCCCTGTTTTGTTTTCTGTCATTGACGGCCCGGTATGCGGGCAACTATTCAAATCCCAATTGTCGCTGCAAATTCTTTTTGGGGATGAAAACGTTTTTCCGCCATCAACCGACATTGCATGGACCATGTCGCGTATGGTATCCTGTAGAATGCCGCGATAAAGAACATGAATATTTCCTTTTTGATCGGTATATAAATCAGTTCGGCAACACTGGCAACACGATTCGGCGATGCGATGTTCATTCGCAAATCCATCCCGGCCATTGGTGCTCGCATAATACAAGGCCGAACCTTGTTGTTTCCCGGTTTTTCGATTATCAAGCCATATAATTCCAATTTCTCCATTGGGCAAAAGCGATACATCATAATAACGCTGGTCGATACTCGCGGTATCATTTGTGAGAACGCGGGCTGCTGTCCACGAGATACCATCATCAAAAGACTGCGAGTAAAATACAAGACCAGCATGCTTATTTTTTGGGTTTGGATTAGAACTTCCCCATAATGCCATTGCATCACCATTCGCTTTGAAGATTATTTTTGGAAGATTTTCCGAATGCGGGTGAATATTTTTTGCTGTCGTGATGATATTGGTTTGAGTGAACTGTTTGCCATCACTTGTTTTTGCGTAACAGAAAACAGCGGTACTGTCTGTTGGTTTCCTGAGCCAACTTAAAATGACATCTCCCTTTGCATCCGTCGTCATGAAGGGACATTCACCCGGTAACGGATCAACAATCAGTTCGGAACCGGTATTGGTAGCATAGTCCTTGCATCCTCCAAGCAAAAGAATGCAAACTGCAAATGATAGTAATCGTGTCTTCATTGTCATTGTGTTTTGAAGATTGTAGCTAAATCATAAGCGACACCAAAATTGAAGTTTCTCGGTTCAGCCAATTGGTAACTGTATCCTGAATTGCTTTTCGTGCTAACGTAGGAGTAATAGTTATCCGTCACGTTCATCACGTTCAACCAAATTTCCGCTCCTTTATATTTGTAACCGGCACGAACATGAAAAACATGATAACCGTCGTATCGAACACTGTTTTTCGGATCCATGAAATATCGACCGATGCGTTGCCATTCTGCTCCTAAACGCAAACCCTTTAAAAATGACGGCTTGTACCAGATTTCTGAGTTGTGAATCCAATTAGGTGCATTGTTCATCTCGTTGCCATCATATTGAACACCTTTTTCGTTGAAGGTTGTAAAGCGGTGCTTGCTGTATGCACCGCTGAATCGAACGACAACAGGTTTTACTGGTGTCACTGTAATTCCGAATTCGATCCCTTTGTGTGAAGTCTTTCCCGCATTTGCATTTGCAAACGAACCATCATCCATTTTCACCGAGACGATTTCGTTAGTGCCGTTTAATTGATAAGCACTGAAATCTGCATTTACTTTTCCATGAAAAAGATTCAGCCATCCGCCCACTTCATAGTTATAAAAAACAGACGCACTCAGGTCGGGAACTTTCACACCAGTGAACATTTCCGTTACCTGGGGTGGTACAAATCCCTCACTATAATTTGCGTAAGCACCAACGGAAGCGGAAAAATTATAAGTGAAACCAATTTTAGGACTGAATTGTGCAAAACGGTTTGATGTGTCTGCCGATCCGCTGAATGCAGAGGGCGTGAGGTGATTATCAAATTTGTATTGAAACATGTCGTACCGCAACGAAGCAACGATTCTTAATTTATCAGTTGGACTTATCTCACCACTTACAAATGCTGCGTAATTATTTAAGCCCGTCGAATAATTTGTAAGTACACTGTCAGTCGACTCGTAACTCAAATATTTTCTTGTCGTGCTATCCTTTTTTATTCTGATATAATTAGATTGGTAGTCGGACGGACTGAGATCAACGGAAGCGCCTCCCGTTATCGATGCGTCGAGCCAATCGAATTGTTGTTTGTGCTGCGCGATGAGCGAATAACTCTGAAAACTGCTTTCATTGATTTCGCCATGGGCAAGATCTTTTTTCCCGACAGACACATTTCCTTGTTTCCTATAATCATCTTTTACACGATACGCCGGATTTTGAGCAATGCTGTTTTTCTTCAGCAATCCAGTTATCGTTATCTTGCTATGATCCGACCATTTTTTTGACAACGTCGAATGGAACCTGGTAGCATCGACCCGACGATAAGTAAAGCTGTGAAGATTTTTAAAACTGCGATTTGCAAACATCGTACTATCAATTCCGCCCGACATATCGCTATCATATTTCAGTATTGTAACACTATTCGACAGCGAAGTTGAATTGTTGAATTGATAATCTGCTCTTGCCGTTAAGATCGATTTCTTGAAATCACTGTATTCAAGATATCCGTTCTTTTTATTTGCATGATACCCGCTTACTACAAAACCGAATTTTTTGTGGCGAACGCTTGTAAGAAACTCAGCACGCTTATATCCAATATCATTTCCTTGTACGCCGAGTTTAAAAACCGGAATTACTGTAGGCGCCATACTAATAAAGTTTACGACGCCACCAATCGCTTCACTTCCGTATAATGAAGATGATGGCCCTTTGATCACTTCCACTGTTTTTAACGCGGCCATATTCATTTCCAACAAAGCATTATGATTGAACAATCCCGTTGTTCGGATTGGAATTCCA
>JACMLR010000498.1 GCA_014379515.1 Chitinophagaceae bacterium | reverse complement strand
TGTCTATTTAAATAGCCTGATGAATCTTTCCGTTGCAATAAATGAAGGCAGCTTCGCAGATTCATTCCGGATTGAGAGCGGAGCCGATTGGCGCGTTGTCATAAAAAAGGAATAGCTGACGCAAGCCCCCATACTGCGCATTGTTTTCCACAGAGCAGGAAGGATAGAGTGTTTAGTTCGTTATTGCACTTAACACATGCGGCATAATCATTGAAGAGTGCAGGTTGAGTTGTCAAAAAAGCGTCTCACCGTGCGATGAAAAAATTACCTATTCTTTTCGGCCTGTTCTTACTATTTGCAATTGATTTAATGGGACAGGATTTCCCGATCACTGCGCAACTTCCCAAACCGAGCAGCCGTTTGTACGGAAAAGTGCTCGATGCTTCCACAAAAAAAGGAATCGAAGCAGCTTCCATTCAATTCTTCCTTTATTATACCGATACAACTTCGCAAACTGTAAAAGATACGCTTGTAGGTGGTATGTTATCGCGCGCCAATGGGGATTTCAGTGTCGAGAATTTGCCTGCTGCTGATAGTATTCGTTTAGAAATTTCGGCAATCGGCTTTCAAGAATATAAACAAACACTCGCAATCAATCCAGCCTCAATCAGTGAACGTGATCTCGGAAATATTTCACTCGGGCAGGATGCACGATTTTTAAGTTCTGTTACGGTTGTTGGTCAGAAACCTGCACTCGAAATGGGTGTTGATCGGAAAACATTCAACGTTGATAAAAGCATTACCTCAACAGGTGGTACTGCAATCGACGTTATGAAAAACATTCCATCTGTTTCTGTTGACGTTGATGGAAATGTTACGCTCCGCAATAACAGCCCGCAAATTTTTGTGGATGGTTTACCCACAATCTTAACGCTCGATCAAATACCTGCTGATAATATCGACCGCATCGAACTCTTTACCAATCCCTCAGCAAAATTCGATGCAGCAAGTCGCGGCGGAATCATCAATGTAATTCTTAAGAAAAACAGGAAAAATGGATTGAACGGTATTGCGTCAGTTGGTGGCGGCCATCCGGATATTCTAAACAGTAATTTGACATTGAACCTTAGACAAGGCAAATTTAATTTCTTTGTCAACGGAAGTTATAACCAGGGTGGTGGAATTGCCAGTGGGCGAACTGAACGTATCAACAAAAGTGCTGATACAATTTCGAATTACTTTAATCAATTTTCTTCCACTGAAAGGCTGCGCAGATTTGGTTCGCTCCGTTTTGGATTTGATTTGTTTGCAGACAATAGAAACACGATAACAGTCTCACAGAATTTTGTGAAAGGAAAATTCACGAGCGATGAAGATCAAGACCAGATTTACTACGACGACAAAAAAATTCTTCTGCAAACAGGCAAGCGACTTAACCAGGGAATTTCTGAAAACGTGAGGAGCAATACCCAATTGTCTTTCAAACATAAATTTCAAGCGCAGGGACGAGAGTTGAGTGCCGATGCAAATTACAACACTGGTAAATCGGATGATGGTAGCAGTATCATCAATTCCTTTTTTGATCCTGCAGGTATGCCAATATCAGATCCAGCGAGAGTAAGAAATGATGGTAGCAGTAAAAATGACCAGTTTACATTTCAACTCGACTTTATCAATCCGCGCGGAGAAAATTCCAAAATGGAAATGGGCGTTCGGGCTTACGTAAATAATTTCAGCAGCCAGTTTAATTCCTTTTCTGTGCTGAATGGCGGCGAAACGAAATTGCCGCTAAGCAACAATTACGAATCGCGTGAGGTTGTAAATGCCGCTTACTTTACTTATGGCAACAAAATAAAATCCTTTGCTTACCAGCTGGGTTTGCGTTTTGAACATTCAGAATTTACAGGTGAGCAGGTCGACAGTTCGCGCAAATTTGGATACACTTATCCAAATGGACTGGATAATATTTTTGATGCATTGTTCCCAAGTATATTTCTGACAAAAGAATTAGCTGAGGGAACAGAGATTCAATTGAACTATACAAGAAGAGTTCGTCGTCCAAATTTCTGGCAGTTAAATCCCTTTATAAATATTAATGATCCGGTAAACCTGGAGCAGGGAAATCCTCAATTGCAACCAGAGTTTACGAATTCGATTGAGTTTAATGTTAATCGAAACTATAGCTCGGGGAATTTTTTAGGGGTGGTTTATTTTCAAAATAATGAACGCGATATCACGCGTTATAGCGATACCATTACTGAAGCACAATACCTCCAATTGAACAATGCGGCGGTTGATCCGAATGCAATTCTGAATACATTTATCAATGCGCGGAGCACAAACCGGCTCGGGCTTGAATTGACGCTTCAACAGCAATTCGGAAAGAACTTCGATATCACGCCCTCCGTTGACTTACAATATCGTAAAGTAAATGTGGACGAATTTGATTTGAGTAATGAGGGTTTCAATTGGGAAGCACAGCTTATTGCCAATTACCGCATCCAAACAAAAAAGCCATCGCTGTTTAATAAACTAAGTTTCCAGTTGATGGGTGAATACGAGTCATCAGAAGTTACCCCACAAGGAAGGAACCTTGAACAGTACGGAATGGACTTCGCACTGCGGAAAGATTTTCTA
>JACMLR010000497.1 GCA_014379515.1 Chitinophagaceae bacterium | reverse complement strand
TTTTGCACATTTCGCACATTCGCAGATTTCCCCCTACCTTTCCCTACAATTTTTTCCAATGAAGTTGACATTTATCACCCTGCTTTTTCTATTGCTTATCTCGTTTACTTATTCTCAAACTGATCAAACTTATGCGCCCACTGCTGCGAACCTGTCCTCAAGAAAATGGTTCGATAGTGCACGATTTGGAATGTTTATTCATTGGGGTGCAAGCTCGGTTTTAGGACATGGCGAATGGGTTATGAATCAGCGTAACATCCAGGTAAAAGAATATCAACGCCTGATTCATTTCTTCAATCCAGTTGATTTTGATGCTAAGAAATGGGTCTCCACTGCAAAGGCAGCGGGGATGAATTATATCACACTGATCACACGTCATCACGATGGATTCAGTATGTGGGATACGAAACAAAGCGACTGGAAAATTACCAACACGGTTTATGGAAAAGACATCGTAAAGCAAATTGCCGATGAATGCCAGAAGCAGGGATTGAAATTGTTTTTTTATTATTCATTGCTTGATTGGTTCCGTAGCGATTATCAATATGAAACCGGAAGAACGGGAAAGGGTACAGGTCGTACTCAAAAAAGCGATTGGAACAGCTATATCGCTTTCATGAAAGCGCAGTTGACAGAACTGCTTACCAATTATGGCCCGGTAGGAGGAATTTGGTTCGATGGTCATTGGGATCAGCTGGATAATGACCACGATAAAAATGGTAAATCAAAAGTTGATTGGCAATACGACGAAATCTACAAACTCATTCATAGCCTTCAACCACAATGTATGATTGGTAACAATCATCATTTGTCGCCGATTGCGGGTGAGGACTTTCAAATGTTTGAAAAAGATCTTCCAGGATCGAATACGAGTGGGTTTGGAGGTGCATCCGTTTCTGCTCTACCTCTTGAAACATGCGAAACGATAAATGACTCCTGGGGTTTCAATATTACAGACCGCAATCACAAGAGTACAAAAGCACTCGTTCATTACCTTGTAAAGGCAAGCGGTTTTGGCGCAAATTTTTTATTGAATATCGGTCCGATGCCTAACGGTCAGATTCAACCGGAGTTTGTTGAAAGGTTGGGTGATGTTGGCAATTGGCTGAAGTTAAACGGGGAAACAATTTATGGAACAAAGCCGGGCTTCGCGAAACCAGCAACCTGGGGAGCAATCACCGAAAAGGGAAACAAAGTTTATTTGCATGTACTAAATAACCCGGAGGATAAACTCTTTATTCGGTTCCCTTATCAAATCAAATCAATGAAAATGTTCGCTTCCAAATCCGCAGTAAAATTCCAGGTGCTTACTGACGGATATTTGGTGGTGAATCTTAAAGATGTCAAGCGGGATGAGCTCGATACAATCCTTGAAGTCGATGTCACGAGATAATTAGATACATAAAAGCATTAAAAAAGCAGTTCGTGGTCGAACTGCTTTTTTAATTATGCAAAATATCAGAATGCTTTGGCTAGTGCTTCGAATGCGAGCAGAAATACATACAAACTGCCGAATACAAAACCACCTAACAATGCTAAACGAAAAATAGTACTCTTTGTAGATGGTGTCGACTGGATTTTTAATGAGCTTTTCATAGTACGTGATTTTTGGATTTGGAATGTTTCATGGATACGATGCTAAATTAGCAAGGTGTATCAAGAAAAGCAATCGGTGTTTTACTTTACCTAACCGTATTTTCCTCACCAACGACGCAATTGATTGGGCATAAATTTCCATTCCGGTAGGCGGATAACTTCCATCTTGCTTGTTCTAAACCAGGGACTTATCCCCGGTTCGCCGGGGTTCAAAACAATGTGAATGTCCTGGGCGGGCATAAAACCATTAGCAAGTAAAAAAGCGGTGTCACCTTTCGAATTTGTGGCCACATCCATCACAATAGCCGCATGTCCCGGCGACCCACCTTTAATAAACACATCTCCTCCTTGTATGCTTCCCATTAATCGGGGATAAAGTTGCTTTTCGAGGGACAGCGTGCCGCACATCGCATAAACCTTTTCTAAATATTGTTCAAAGGTTTTTCGACCTGGTGCCGAAGGACATTGATACACTCCTTTAACGTTATCCCTGAATGAAATTTCTTTCCATCGTTTTTGAGAAAGCAGGTATTCCGCTCGCAATCGCATTATTGCGTCAGCGCATTGTTGCAGATCTTTATTACCCACTGAAATATCAAGTACGGCAAACTGGGCATCTTGTCGTGGCTTCATTTTACCGTCGTACAAGTACACAATTCGATCAGTCTTCAAACGAACGGTTCGCAGCCATGCGGCAAACGAACTGTTAGGTACTTGCACCCGGGTATAGCCAGGAGGTAGTGGTAGACTTTGTATGTCTGGGTATGGATTTGCTGCGGATCGACGACCGTATTGCTGCGCAAATAAAGGCTGACAAGAAATAAGCATAAAGAGCATAAATGCGGGGATCAGGTTCGCTTGCATAGTATTATTTTTGCGGCTGACTTTTATAATGCCCCAACGGGTTTAATCCACAGAAACAGAATGTTAAAAGAGTATGAGTAATATTTTAATTATTGATGATGAGAAGGCGATTCGAAAAACGTTGAGTGAAATCCTTTCTTATGAAGGTTATAAAATCGATGAGGCAAGTG
The DNA here is from genome assembly GCA_014379515.1 of Chitinophagaceae bacterium. Taxonomy (GTDB): domain Bacteria; phylum Bacteroidota; class Bacteroidia; order Chitinophagales; family Chitinophagaceae; genus Endoryza. The sequence continues at coordinate 2,720 of JACMLR010000497.1, read as the reverse complement.
ATGGTGAAGAAGGGTTGAAGAAATTCCGGGAAAAAAATTACGATGTAGTGCTTTGTGATATTAAAATGCCAAAGCTCGACGGGATCGAGTTTCTTGATAAGAGCCGTGAATCAAACCCGGACGTGCCTGTGATTATGATCTCAGGGCACGGTACAATTGAAACTGCGGTCGAAGCAGTGAAGAAAGGTGCATATGATTATATTTCAAAGCCACCAGATCTGAATCGCCTGCTCATTACGATTCGTAACGCAATGGATAAAACAAATCTCGTTGCTGAAACGAAAGTGCTGAAAAGAAAGGTCAGCAAGGTAGAAGAGATGATCGGTGACTCCGGCCCGATCGTACGAATAAAAGAAACGATTGAAAAAGTAGCACCAACTGATGCACGCATCCTTGTTACCGGGGAAAATGGAGTAGGAAAAGAATTGGTGGCGCGTTGGGTTCACGAAAAAAGCAATCGTGCAACTGGTCCTTTGGTAGAAGTGAATTGCGCTGCAATTCCCAGTGAATTGATTGAAAGTGAATTATTCGGACATGAAAAAGGTTCATTTACTTCAGCAGTTAAACAACGTATAGGCAAATTTGAGCAGGCACATGGGGGTACACTTTTCCTGGATGAGATCGGGGATATGAGTCTCAATGCGCAGGCAAAAGTGCTGCGTGCACTGCAGGAAGGAAAAATCACCCGGGTGGGTGGCGATAAAGATATCAGTGTTGATGTTCGGGTGATTGCGGCAACCAATAAAGATCTGCTCCAGGAAGTGGATGATAAAAATTTCCGTCTCGATCTTTATCACCGACTCAGTGTCATCATCATTCATGTACCATCTTTGAACGATCGTCGCGATGACATTCCATTATTGGTCGATAAGTTCTTAAGTGATATCTGTACCGATTACGGAATTACAAAGAAGAGCATTGAGTCAGATGCGCTGGATGGATTGAAACAACATAACTGGACTGGTAATATCCGTGAGCTGCGGAATGTTGTCGAACGTTTGATCATTCTCTCCGGTAAAGCTATTACAGCAGAAGATGTGAACAGTTATGTTTTGCCAAGGAAATAATTTCATTAATCATATTCACCTGTTGCGAATGCCATCAATTCCGTGCCCGTATTTAAGACCCTGATATTGGGTAGGTCGCACTGAATTCCTTTGCAAGAAAATCCTGAACACGTTATTGCCTTCGCGGGAAAGCGAGCGGACAGTAGTTTTATGTATTGATTGATGTCACTCTTCGTTAAGTTGGTAATCAGGTGAAAATAGAGTTCGTTTACGTCATGCTCTTCGCAATAAAAACTCAATGATTCCGGTGTTACACATTTGCCCATGTAAATAACATTGACACCATTCTTATGTAGCATGTACCGCATGAACAACAAAGGGATTTCATGCTCTTCACCAACAGGAGAAAAGACAAGCACCCTACGGGTATTGGGACTGGAAGCAGGGTCAGGCAGTTGTTGAATGGCAAGCAACAGCTTTCGAACCATAATTGCGGTGGCAAAATGTTCCTGAGCCGGAATAATATGCCCGGTAAGCCAGAACAGTCCGAGTTTATTAAGAAAAGGAAAAAAGACATCCAGCGTCGCTTCTTCGAAACCAAAAAGATGAATCGCTTCTTCCATCACATCATCCAGGGCCTCCCCTTCAAAGGAGATAGCATATTCTGTTAACCGATTGATCAGAATTTCCTGTGTTGCGCTGTTTCCATTTACACCTAATGCCCGTGATTTTATTTCTTCGGTCGTTAGGGAGGCAATCTGCGAAATCTTAAATCCATTGTGATAAAGCCAGGAAATCCGGAGGATCTGCTTAAGATCCTCATCGTCGAAATAGCGATGCTTGCTATCTTTTCGCTTGCAGATACAAAGTCCATAACGCTGTTCCCACACCCGAAGCGTGTGTGCTTTAATGTTCGTTAAGTTCTCGATATCACCAATACTAAAAAGATTCATAGTGCGAATGTAATATTAGGGTAAGTCAGGCAACAAATATAAACGTCTAACAAGACAATAATGTTCAACAGAACAGAATCAATCTGTAGTAAAGTCTGCCCCGTAAACTCTGCTTTGGGTTGCGGATTAATATGGTATTTTTGACGCAATTAAAAATGGTGAAATGGCACAAAATGAGCTTTTTACGGTAATATTTATTTCCCTTTTGCTGGTGATTTTACCAGCTCCCGGTCTTTTCGGGATGTTTAAGAAAGCCGGCGTTGAACCGTGGAAAGCAGTCATACCATTTTATAATACCTGGGTTATGTTAGAAATCGCAGAAAGACCGCGGCACTGGTTTTTCTGGCAGTTTATTCCCGTTGTTGGTTGGTTTATTACCCTTGGTATTATCATTGAGTTCGTAAAACCCTTTGGAAAATTTAAATTTTACCAGCATGCGTTAGCGACACTCGGTGGCGTGTTCTATCTTCCATATGTCGGCTTCAATAAAAAAGATAAATTTCATGGGCCAGCAGTTGCCCGGATTCATAAAAAATCGGCAGCAAGAGAATGGATTGACGCTGGAATTTTTGCGATTGTTGCCGCCACATTAATCCGTACGTTCATTTTTGAAGCCTACACGATTCCAACCGGCTCTATGGAAAAAACATTATTGGTCAACGATTTTTTGTTTGTAAGCAAACTGAGTTATGGCCCCAGGATTCCCAACACACCCTTAGCCGTTCCATTTGTCCACCATACCGTACCTGTTTTGAACTCT
>JACMLR010000496.1 GCA_014379515.1 Chitinophagaceae bacterium | reverse complement strand
GCGCTTCGTCTGCGTCGAGACACAGAACAAAGTCGTGAGTGGCAAGGTTAAGCGCCTTGTTTTTTTGTTCGATATATCCAGCGAAGGGTTGTTGAACAACTTTTGCGCCAAAAGCTCTTGCAATTTCAACCGTTTTATCTGTAGAGTTCGAGTCGAGAATCACTATTTCGTCGGCAATATTAGTCACAGATTCCAGGCAACGTCCGATGTTGCCTTCTTCATTAAAAGTGATAATCACAACGGTCAATTTTTCCATATATGCGCGGCAAAAATACCGAAATAATGTAACCGCCATCGCCTTCGGCGTAGATGTTGTAGTCAAAACCGAAACTTCATAATTTTGAATAAGTTTTAATGAAGATTAATCAATGACAAATTTCATCCCAATATTTCCGTTAGGCATCGTAGTGTATCCCGGTGAAAAACTGCATCTACACATTTTCGAGCCGAGATATAAACAACTCATCCTCGAGTGTAAAGAAAGTGGAAAGCCTTTCGGTATTCCGACAGTCCTTTCCAATAAAATGCAGGAAATGGGAACACTTGTTGAGCTGAAAGAAATTGTTGAAACGTATACTAATGGTGAGATGGACATAAAAACGGAAGGTGTCCAGGTATTTCGGGTATTGGAAGTCATCAAAACAATTCCCGATAAATTGTACAGTGGTGCCATTGTAAATTATCCTGAAAATGACATCGTCCAGGCAAATTCAGAATTAATGCAAAAGGTCGTTCGAGGAATCAAAGAACTGCATCGCCTGCTCGAGATCAGCAAAGATTTCAAGAAAGCTGACCTGGATCTAAGCTCATACGATATCGCGCACCATATGGGCTTATCTGTAGAAGAAGAATATGAAGTGCTTGTTTTGTTGAAAGAATTACATCGCGGGGAATATCTAAAGCGACACTTGCAAAAGGCGCTTCCACTGTTGCTGGAAATGGAGCAGCTAAAGAAGAAGGTCAAAAGAAACGGCCATTTCAACAATCTATCGACCTTCGATCTTGATGTTTGATCGAACACTTCTGTATGCTCAAACGAATCCACTCGAGCGCTCTCCTTGCCATCCCCTAAATTTGCAGCCATGAATGCTACGTTGTGTTTCGATTTTGGCAATACACGCCTCAAGTGTGCCGTGTTTCAGGGACGGGAACTGCTTGATGTGCTGGTTATACCAAACGACGATCCGCAAACCATTCAAATTTTACTTGATAAATACCATCCAACAAAAACCTTGTTATCGTCTGTAATCAGTCATCATCCTGAAATAGAACAATTACTTCAAAAACACTCCCGGTTTCATCTGTTGAATCACACATCAAAACTGCCAATAACCACACCTGTTGGAAAACCGGAAACGATTGGCGCCGATCGACTGGGGCTTGTTGTTGCAGCCGTCGATTTATTCCCTAATAAGAACAACCTGGTCATAGGTTTGGGAACTGCGATCACCTACAACTTCATCAATAAGTATCATGAATTTTTGGGCGGTGGTATCTCACCAGGTATGGAAATGCGATTTAAAAGTTTGAAAGATTTCACCGCACTTTTGCCACTTGTTGAGAAAGACTGGAACTTTCCATTAGTAGGATATGATACAAGGACAAACATACTCAGCGGCGTGATACTTGGTATGGCAAAAGAGATCGACGGAACCATTGATGCTTATGCTGAAAAGTATGGGAACTTTAACGTGCTCTTAACCGGGGGTGATACACCCTATTTTGTCTATCATTTGAAAAACAAGATATTTGCAGACTCCAATTTAATTTACAAAGGCTTATATGCAATCAGCGAGGTTAATAATGCTTAAGAGAATCAATGTGTTAGCGGTCTTTTTGTTTGGTTTAGGTACACTGGTTAATGGACAAACAATCAACTCTCCTTATTCAAGATATGGCTTAGGCGATATTCTTCCAGCTCAAAACATTTTGAACCGCGGAATGGGCGGAATAGGTACCGCATATGCGGATTATCAATCCATCAATTTTCGTAACCCGGCATCATACGGTGTCCTGCAAACGGTAACCCTTGATTTTGGAGTTGAAGTTGACAATCTCACCATTCGTTCAACAAACCCGGTAAACAAATTTTCGAACTCCAGCCCGATCATTTCTTATATCAATATTGGTTTGCCACTCGCAATCAGAAAAAAGAAAGTCTGGGGTTTAGTTTTTGGACTTCGTCCGATGACGCGGATCAATTATAAAATTCTTCGTAGTGAACGTTTAAACGGTGGTGGGCTCAACGATAGTGTTGCTACCCTGTTTGAAGGTAATGGGGGAATCCAACAAGCATATGTTGGAACCGGTGTGAGAATTGGAAGATTCACTGCAGGTGTAAACGTCGGTTATGTATTTGGTTCGAAAGATTATAATACGCGCCGGATATTTTTAAATGACACCGTCGCTTACTACAAAGCAAACTATGAAACCAAAACGAATATCAACGGTCTGTTGCTCAATGCGGGCGCGCAGTACATTGCTCAATTAAACAAAACAATGTTTCTCCGTTTAGGTGTTCAGGGAAATTGGCAACAAACATTAAGAGGCAGCCGTAATGTTAAAAGAGAGACGTTCGATTATGATGCAAACAGCGCATCATTTAAAATAGATAGCGTTTTTTCCAGTGCCGAAGAAAAAGGCGATATCATTATGCCAGCGTCATATAGCTTTGGAGCCGTTCTTGAAAAAAGCGGTAAATTTTTGGTTGGGATAGATTATACAGCAAGCAAATGGTCAGACTATAAATTCTACAACGAAACCGACCAGGTTCAGGATAGCTGGGAACTTCATCTAGG
>JACMLR010000495.1 GCA_014379515.1 Chitinophagaceae bacterium | reverse complement strand
CCCAGCCGAACACCCGCATCGACCAGGCTTCGGGCGTTTACTTTCGGTACAAAAATCCCGTGCTTACTGCACAGCATGCGCCGCTTCATTGGCGCTACGATTTCAACAGGGCGAGTAATCCATATTTACTTGAACGATTTGGTATCAACGCTGTCTTTAACGCCGGCGCAATGAAATTCAACGGAAAATATATTCTCGTCGCCAGAGTAGAGGGCCTCGATCGAAAATCTTTTTTTGCTGTTGCAGAAAGTGACAACGGGATCGATAACTTTCGTTTTTGGGAGGAACCGATTGCGATGCCGGAAACTTCGGAACCCGATACAAATATTTATGATATCCGCTTGATCGAACATGAAGATGGTTGGATTTATGGTTTGTTTTGTACGGAGCGACGCGACCCCGCAGCGCTGCCCGCTGATCAGTCTTCTGCTATTGCCCAATGTGGCATTGCACGGACAAAAGACTTAAAGACCTGGCATCGCCTACCCGACCTAAAAACTAAATCTCCCCAGCAACGTAACGTCGTACTACACCCGAATTTAATCGATGGGCAATATGCTTTTTATACCCGCCCACAAGATGGTTTTATCGAAGCCGGGAAAGGCGGGGGTATTGCTTTCGGTTTGTCGGCAACAATTGAAAATGCGGAAGTGCAATCGGAATTAATGATGGATCCTAAAACCTACCATACAATCTCAGAACTTAAAAATGGTCTCGGTCCAGCCCCATTAAAAACAAGTGCGGGCTGGTTACACCTTGCTCATGGTGTTCGCAATACAGCAGCAGGTTTGCGATATGTATTATATGTTTTCCTTGCAGATTTGGATGATCCGACACGAATTGTTCACAAGCCCGGTGGCTACTTTATGGCGCCGGAAGGATCCGAACGTATTGGGGATGTGTCAAATGTTTTATTCAGTAATGGTTGGGTAATGGATGATGATGGCCGGGTATTTATATACTATGCATCATCCGATACGCGCATGCATGTTGCAGAATCCTCCATTGCAAAATTGCTTGATTACGCAATCAATACACCAGAAGACAAGTACACTTCTGCCGGATCTGTAGAAACGATTAATGAGATCATTGCTGGCAATACTTCGTTTCGTGAGCAGGCAAACGGCGCGCTTGTAGAAACCACTCTGCCTAATAAACAACACAATGATCGTCGACCTTGAAATTTTTAAAGAGGAACTGAACGACGAGTTGCATTCAATACTCGCGTACTGGATAACAAATGCGGTCGACGATGAAAATGGCGGCTTCGTTGGCCAAATTGATGAATTCAACTTTCCCGTGCGCGGTGCGGAAAAAGGGAGTGTGCTTAACTCCCGAATTCTTTGGACGTTTTCTGCTGCATATGCGAGCACCGGAAACAAGAATTATTTTAACATCGCGGAGCGCGCTTTCGAGTACATCACGACGCGATTCATCGATATAAACTAGGGCGGTGTTTTTTGGTCAGTTGGTGCCGACGGCCAACCGACTAACACCAAAAAGCAAATTTATGCACTTGCTTTCGCCATTTACGGACTTGCCGAATATTATAAATGTTCGCGGGTTGCAGCGGCTAAAGAACATGCTATCGCGCTTTTCGAAACAATTGAAAAATATAGTTACGACAGCGTCAACGAGGGATACTATGATGCGTTCGCGCGAGATTGGTCAGCTATCGAAGATATCCGGTTAAGTAATAAAGACGTGAATGCTGCAAAGACGATGAACACGCATTTGCATATCCTGGAAGCCTACAGCAACCTGTATTGTATCTGGCGGGATGCTACACTTAAAAAGAGACTTCAATCCCTGATCATTTTATTTAACCAACATATCATCGATCATAAAACCTATCACCTGCATTTATATTTCGATGAACGTTGGAAAGTACTACCGGGCGCAGTTTCTTTTGGGCATGATATTGAAGCTGCCTGGTTGTTAAACGAAGCTGCTACAATTCTTGCAGACGAATCACTTCAACAAACTGTTCGGGATAGCACGCTAAAAATTGCAACTGCGGCCGCAGAAGGATTAGATATAGATGGAGGCCTTTGGTATGAATTTGAGCCACATACAAACCAATTGGTAAAAGAGAAACACTGGTGGCCACAGGCTGAAGCAATCGTCGGTTTTTTAGAAGCATTTGAAATTTCGGGAAACGAGCGCTTCTTGCTGTATGCCTGGAACAACTGGGCATTTATCAAAGACCAAATACGTGATAATATTTACGGCGAATGGCTTTGGGGAATTGATGAACAGGGCAATCCAATGCCATCGCAGGATAAAGTGGGGATATGGAAATGCCCTTATCATAACGGTCGCGCGTGTATCGAAGGGATTGAGAGAATTGAAGCTATCAAACAAAAAAACTTAAAAGCACTTGCATGAAAAAGATCAATACTTTTTTGATAGCTACATCATTGGCTGCCGTTGCACTCTCGCCGTCGTGTAAAAAAGCGGGTAGTCCTGATCCGGTAATTCCAATTGACACAACGGTTGTTATCAATCCGCCAGTAGAACCGACGATTGCGAACACGATTGGTTTCTTTCTCGATGATTGGCAACCTAAAAATTTTGTGAAGCCCTCAGTCGTTTCTGCAAGCGCACCTACAACTGCAACATACGCTGTTACGATTGACCCCTCCGCCATCATCACAAAGATCCCACGCTCGTTTGCTGGTAACAATGCAAACCTGTGGATGACTCAAATGGTTACCGAAGCATCGCTAATGACCAATATCACTAATCTTCACCCGCATATCATTCGCTTTCCGGGTGGTAGTATCAGCGACATCTTTTTTTGGAATGCAAATACCAACGTTAATCCTGCTGGTGCACCGGACACGTTGATTGCAGCCAATGGCACTCGCTCGAAAGCCGGTTTTTGGTATGGTAAAAATCCCGATAGCTGGACGTTGTCGGTCGACAACTATTACAACATGCTGCAGCAAACAGGAAATAAAGGAATCATCACTATCAATTATGGCTATGCGCGCTATGGAAGAGGCGCGAACCCGGTTGCAGATGCAGCACATATGGCTGCCGATTGGGTACGATATGACAACGGACGCACCCGCTACTGGGAAATCGGCAATGAAAATTTCGGTGATTGGGAAGCAGGTTATCGCATCGATGTATCGAAGAACAAGGATGGACAAACCGAATATCTATCCGGTGCGTTGTATGGACAACATGTAAAAGTTTTTATCGATTCGATGCGCAAAGCTGCACAGGAAATCGGGCAAACGATCTTCATCGGTGCTGTAATGGTTGAGGCTGCAAGCCCATCATGGGCAACAACCACGCATCGTACATGGAACAGCGGACTATTAACCAACGTTTCCAACCTGCCCGATTTTTATGTTGTCCATAATTACTATACTTCATTCAATACAAACTCCAATGCTGCAGAGGTGTTGAATACTGCAACAGTTGAAACGAAGAAGATGATGGATTTTGTAATTGCCGCACTTCCTGCGAATGGTGCAGCGATTAAACCGATAGCGCTCGACGAATGGAATATTTTCGCGACAGGATCAAGGCAGCAGGTATCCCACATCAACGGTATGCACGGCATCATGGTCCTGGGCGAATCGCTGAAATATAAAATCGGCTTAACCGCACGTTGGGATCTCGCAAACGGCTGGGACAATGGAAATGATCATGGGATGTTTAGCAATGGAGATGAGCCAGGCGTGTCCAAATGGAATCCCCGCCCTGCATTTTATCATATGTATTTCTTTCAAAAAACCCTGGGTGACCGATTGATCACGACATCAAATTCATACAGCCAAATTTATGAAGTCTATTCATCATCCTTCACTTCGGGTGAAGTGGGTTCAACGATCGTCAACAAGTCGACCAATGCGATCACCGTAAAATTAAATATCAAAAACTTCAAACCGGCCAAACGTTTTTACTGGTATACATTAAGTGGTTCGAATGACAATGGCGAGTTCTCGCGTAAAGTGGTTGTGAATGGTAAAGGACCCGATGGGGAAGGGGGCGGCCCTTCCGATTATCATACACTTGCTGCCAATGCTTCTGATGTCGGCGCGAGCGGCATAAACATAAGTGTTCCGGCACGGTCAGTGGTATGCGTGGTTGTCGATAATAAGTAAGAGGAGAAAAATTCAATAAGCTATAAACGTTTCTTCTTTCGTAGACGAACTGCGGAGTTCTGCGTCAGGCTACTCGAAAGATAAACCTCGTAGCGATGAACTCCGTCGCTTACAATCATCAGTGCCGTGTTTGGGGGGAGCTTACCAAGATTCTCAGCCATCATGCTGATTTCATTGAAATCACGAAGACTGTCTAATGCGAGATAAATATTAAGTGAGCGTGTGTTGAGTTCCTGTTTAACAAGAACGGGATTTTTATTTAAAAAGACGCTAATGATGTCACCGTCAACATCGCCATTATCGTAAAAACTAATTCGAACGGAATCGCCTTCAATTTCTAAATCTTTGCTATAGATGTTCGAACGCTTCTCAAATTTTTCGACTAATTTTTTCTCTGCCGCGGCATTTAGTTT
>JACMLR010000494.1 GCA_014379515.1 Chitinophagaceae bacterium | reverse complement strand
TGAAGTATTGCGACAAATCAAATCAGAACTTCTCAGCGTCAAAAAGATATCCGTGTCTAAAGAGCAACGGGCTGCGGAACAGTTCTTCTTCTTTCTCGATTCAGGAGTTTTTCCATGGAACTACTCCGGCAACTCGATCAGTGAGATGGAAATGCTTCTACGCATTGACCAGGGATTTCTTGATCGATTACAGGAAACACTTGCTGCGAATCAACAAGCAGTTAAAAGATTGATAAACCAGTTTTCAATTTTATTTCAAAATCGCATTGCTCAAAGCATCCTTCGTTTGGACGATTATGAAAGGCAACTTTCAATCGCGCCAGCGAATGAAATTGGAAAAGCAAGAGATATAGCAGAAGTGTTGAAGGCATTCGCATCAAATAAAAATATGCCAAATAAGGTTCCTTCTCAAAACTCATTGGCTGTTAAGAAGGAAACTAAATCGCAACTACAAAAGAATTCTTCAACTCGCGAACTTTATATCAATAATTCCGGGCTTGTTCTTCTGCATCCATTTTTGTCAGTACTAATGCAAGAGATTGGAATGACAATGGATAACAAATGGCGAGACGATCAATCACAACAAATGGGATTGATGGTAATGCAATTCCTCGTAACAGGTGATGAGGTATTTCCAGAGCATGAGTTACCTCTCAATAAAATTTTATGCGGAGTTGATGTTTCGGTTCCAGTTGAAAATGAATTGATCATTAGTGAAAATATTCAAACTGCTTCTAACGAGTTGCTTTCAGAAGTGATTCGGCAGTGGAGTCGTTTAAAAAACACCGGTATTGATGGCTTGCGTGAAACATTTCTACAACGGCCAGGAAAACTGAGTAAAGTGGATAATGGCTGGCTTCTCCAGGTAGAGCAAAAAAGTGTGGATGTCTTACTTGGTGGATTACCGTGGGGTATCAGTGTTATTAAACTTCCATGGATGGAAACGCTATTATACGTGGATTGGACTTAATTAAATATGGAGCACGTACTGCAAAATAAAAGTAATGCGGTGACCTCGAAAAGTCAAAAGACTTTTTTCGGTCATCAAATGGTTCAACCAAAATTGGTGGTAGGACCCGTGGATGATCCATTTGAACGAGAAGCAGATGAAGTGGCAGATCGGGTAATGCGAATGCCGCTGCAAAATTCGACATCGCAGTTTTTTGGACCAGCCCCGGTTCGTCTCTCCGCAGTTCAACGGCGTTGTGAAACATGCGCGTCCGCCGATAAGCAGGATGAAGAAAATGGGTCGGTGCAGTTAAAGCCAATAACAGTTCAACGTAAATGTGACTCTTGTGACGAGGAAGAGAGGCATGAGCATGTTCAATCCAAACCGATCTCCGTTCAAAGACAATGTGCTGCTTGCACACACGAAGATCGGCTGCAACCTAAGCATGACAGTGGTGCATCCTCAGGCATGCCCGCTCCTGAATCTGTGGGTAAAACGATTAGTAACCCTGGTCAACAACTCGATAAGGGAACGCGGAGTTTCATGGAGTCCCGTTTCAATTATGATTTCAGCAATGTTCGAATACATAATGATTCCTCAGCGCATCAATCGTCTTCAGATATCCACGCGCGAGCGTACACTCAGGGTAATCATATTGTGTTTGGTAATGGGCACTATCAACCCAATTCGAGCGATGGACGAAGATTATTGGCGCATGAGTTAAGTCATACCATACAACAAGGTGCAGTAAATCGGTCAGTAGTTCAACGCGAAGTGGAACCTGGCTCCCCGGATAGCGAAGGGGGAATAAAAACGGCATCGACGATCTTAAGTAAAATTCGCGGGGTCGAAGGCGAGTATAAAGATAAAAGCCCAAAAATAGCCAACCTGATGCGACTTATTAAGTTGGGATTTTCTGTATTCAATCCTGGTGCACCCGGCGCTGCTGGGCCTACTAACGCGTTTGTGTACACGTGTAGATGTGGATGGATCGATATGGGTCATTTTTTCGTTTCGGCAGCTGTTGCGTATAAACTCGCAATCTTACAGCAAATGGATTTCAAAATCGATGGTAAGTCATTTAGCATCGAAGACTTGTTATTAAAAGGATTCGATAAAGCTGAACCCGGTATTGGAATGGTGGTTGACACGGTTCCAGGCCAACAATCGAAAGAAATACTTGCACGGGTTCGTGAATTGATAAAATCCGGTAATCCTGCAGCGCTTGCACTGGCATTTGGTTACGGAACTGAATTTTACCAGCAAACAGCTAAGCTTTTTGCAGATGAGATGAAGGAAGTACCAAAAAAATTGGAGGGTGAACAACGTAGCGCATTTACAATTGAAGATCTTTCTTCGGATTGTTACGGGTCCGATATCGGTTACCAGATTTGGAAAGAGCTTTCCGCGAAAAGTTATGTGGACGGTTCTTCGGTCATTCACGATTCGGTTGAGCGACTATTGAAAGATTGTAAAGCGGTTTCATTGACGAAGTCGGAACAGGATGCATTAATGGAAGAGACATCTCCTGGCTCTGTCAAACATGTTGAAGGTGTCGACAAACGCGGTGTCCCAATCCAGGACGAGAATATGGACTCGCCCAATCTATTAAAGAGTGCGCCGGCAGAATGCAAAGATGCCAAGCCACTACTTTGCAATATTGGAAAAGATAGTCCCGCACCCGGCAAGCCATTACCTGAAGTAACATTGAATATATCAACAGGAGATAAGACGATGACCGTAAGTCTGCCTCCCGGCAGCGCATGGTCAGGTGGAAAAAGAACTCCTGGAACTGCAGTCATCAAAATTGAAGCCGATGGAAAATTGACTGGTGCCGGCAAAGTAGATGTGCCAGGGCTCGGTGTATTGGATGTATCAGCTTTTACGGATTTAGATTTTGGTGAATTTATAAGAGGTGAAATTCCGCAAGTAAGTTTTGGTGGAAGGAGCGGCGAACTCGCAATTGATGGCAGGTTGTCTTTATCCTATGATGGATTAGAAAGATTCAAAAAAGGCCCGATAGCGGCGGAGATTAAGAAATTTGAGGAAATATTGAAGTCTGGAAAGGTGACGCCACTTTTGAAAGAATATTTTGATGATAAAATAACTTTTAAAGAACTAAAGGATCAATTAGTGGCGATGCTGAAAGAGCAATTGCCGGGAGGTGTGAAAGCAGAACTGCGTGTTCTTGTGGAAGCTGCAGTCATGGACTTTATTATTAATTGTCGGGTCAATGCGAGT
>JACMLR010000493.1 GCA_014379515.1 Chitinophagaceae bacterium | reverse complement strand
TCACTTCATAATTTCGAAAATGGTTATTGCGGAATCTCGCAAATTGAGGATAACAAATACTGTTTGTGCTACCTCACAACGGCGCATAATTTGCATCGGAATAAAAACGACATTCATCTTGCTGAAAAAAATATTCTTATGAAAAACCCCTTTCTGCGTCAATTATTCGATGCGGCGGAGTTTTTGTATGAAGAACCTGTGACCATTTCAAGGATCTCTTTCAATAAAAAAACGCAGATTGAAAATCATGTGCTGTTGATCGGGGACGCAGCGGGAATGATTACACCGCTTTGTGGTAATGGCATGAGTATGGCCATGCATGGGGGCAAACTTGCATTTGAACAAATTGATGATTTTTTGAAAGGAAAGATTAATCGCTTTGATATGGAACAACAGTATACGCAACAGTGGGAAAAAAACTTTGGAAGACGTTTGATGGCCGGTCGACTCTTACAACGTTTCTTCGGAAGCACCGCGTTATCAAATTTCCTGCTGTCAGTCCTTAAACCCTTTCCAAAATTGACGACACTATTAATCCGGCAAACACACGGTCAACCGTTTTGATGTATTAACTATGTTAACAATGAATCGACGCTCGAATTATATATTTCCCGGAATCATCTTAGTGATATTGTTGTTTAATTCGTTTATCATCTACGGACAAAACTATCATGCAATTCAGGGTTCGTCCTATGCCGGAAGTATCGGCGTTCATAATAATCCTGCATCGATCGTCAATACTCCCTTCAAATGGGATGTAACGTTGTTAGGCGTTCAAGGAAAAGTTTCCACTAATATTTTAACGATCCGCAACTATTCACTTTTATCGTCACCGGCAACTTCGGAATATGTTTACAATTGGGGCTTGAGTAAAAAATTTGGAATTGTTTCCACCAATCTCAATATCCTAAATGCAAGAATTGCGATCGATCGGAAACGAAGCATTGCTTTCGGAGCTAACGTTCGCGCCTATGCTAATATACGCTCTAATGATTATTATTATTTTGATTCACTGAAAACGGTTTCTGCATTTCTCGAACCTAACCTTCGAAATCAACCATTGGGTGCAGAGTTTGTGAATAGTAGTTGGATTGAATTGTACGGTACGTACGCTCAAACTATTTTCGATAACGAATCTGGACGACTGAACGCCGGCGTCACGTTGAAAGTCAGTCGCGGTTTATCGGGCACACATGCAAGTATTGCAGATGGGCGCTTCTCGCCTTTTACTTCTCCAACGCCGCAGTTTTCGCTTGATAATATCACCGCTCGCTATGGGTATTCTTCAAATCTCGATCAATGGTCCGATGAGAACAACGCTGGTTCAAACATTCGGAATCTGGCAAAATTTGCACAAAGCGGAGCTTCGCTGGATTTTGGTGCAGAATGGCTGATTCGTGCCGGTGATGTTCCTGCTTACGATGAAGACAATTACTTCGATTATGAATGGAAAATCGGATTGTCTCTGTTAGACGTTGGATTGAATCAGTTCAGGTATAGCAACAACAGCAGAACGGCAACCGGATTTCAGCCAAATATGACAAGTCAAAACCTGCTCAGGAAATTCGATTCTACAATCAATTCGATTCGAACTTTCAATGATAGTTTAGCAACGACTGTAGCGCAGATCAGTGCACTATCCGGTGTTTATCGCATTCTTAATCCAGCGCGGATGGTTTTAAATATCGACAAGTACATCACAGGCAACTTTTTTGTGAACGGAGAATTGTCACTGAACCTCGCAGGAATTTTCGGCAAAAAAAGATTTTATGTACAGGAGATGAATTTGCTAACCGTTACACCACGTTGGGAAACCAGTAAACTGGGCGTCTATCTGCCTTTTAGCTTCAATACTCAAAAACAACTTTGGATGGGGGCGGCATTCAAAGCAGGGCCGTTACTTTTCGGACTTCATAATCTCGGATATATCTTCTCAAAAGAAAGTTTACTCAAAGGTGGCGGATACATTGCACTGATTATTCGCGCACCGGGCTCTACGGGTAGCAAACGCTACCGAGGGCTGGATTGCCCGCCGAATGTTTGGTAATATTTCAACATTCTTTCAATAAGTTTTGAAAATTCAGAACTGCCGCTTAGCTTTGCTTCAAATTATTTGTATGAAGCTTGCGGACGCGAAGAAACAGTTTATTGCATCATGGGGAGCATTTGGAACGCATTGGGGGATCAACCGTACAATGGCGCAGATTCATGCTTTGTTATTAGTTAGTGCAGATCCATTGAGCCAGGACGATTTGATGCTCGAGCTGAGCATTAGTCGTGGTAATGCCAACATGAATATTCGCGAGCTAATTGATTGGGGGTTGGTCGATCGTGTCATTATTCCCGGAGAGCGAAAAGAATATTTCAGTGCTGAAAAAGATATCTGGAAAGTCGCTACTCAAATTGTGAAGGAAAGAAAAAAGAGAGAATTGAATCCAATGATGAAGCTGTTGGATCAATTAGAGGATGTTGATGGAGATAAAAAAGATAAGCATGTAAAACAGTTTACCGACACGGTCACTAGTATTAAGCGTTTTGGAACGCAAGCGGATAAAATGTTAGATGTTTTAGTGAAGGCGGATGAGAATTGGTTTGTGGGGAGCCTGATGAAATTTTTCAAATAGTGGTATATGAAAAAGTTCAAGAAAATTGACGTTTCTATTTCC
The DNA here is from genome assembly GCA_014379515.1 of Chitinophagaceae bacterium. GTDB lineage: Bacteria > Bacteroidota > Bacteroidia > Chitinophagales > Chitinophagaceae > Endoryza. The sequence continues at coordinate 2,975 of JACMLR010000493.1, read as the reverse complement.
ATCCTGCTTTTTTTCATTGGCGTTGCCGTAAATGTTTTTGATTTCATTCCCGGTTTCGGCAAGCTTGATCTTTTGATACCTGCATACTTTGTATTAGGAGGATGGCAGATGATCAGTATTCTTGTTCATTTTAGTTTTCCAAAAAGAATCAAACACCCAAGCCGGCAAATTTACAATTGGCTTCTTGTGGGTACAGGTGTTTCAGTACTGCTGGCGTGGATAGTGATATCGGAATTCATCATTTGGTACCTGTTTTTCGTACTGATTTGGACAATTTTTCTCGCTATTTTTTATACATGGATTTGTGTTCTTGAAAATAACCGAATGGTCGAATGTGAAGCTCTCGGTGATTCATTCAATACCGAAGTTCCCAACGGAAGAATCCCTGTTGATCCGGAATGAAGCTCTTGCTCTTATTGAAAGCTCAACATAAATAGAACGCGTATGAAACACAACGCATTTCTTTTATTCTACGACGACAATTGTCCACTTTGCGTCTGGTACACTAATCTTTTTGTTAAGTACGATTTGCTTGCTCCGGAAAATCGAATACCGTTCTCAACTGCAGATGAACAAACTCTTTCAAGAATTGACTTGATAAGAGCAACAAATGAAATTCCGTTACTTGATCTTGCCAATAACAAAACCTATTACGGAGTTGATGCATTGTTGACGATCCTGAAACAACGCTTTCCTTCGTTATCATTTGTTGAACGCTCAAAGCCACTTAGTTGGTTTTTCAGAAAGCTATACGCGTTGATTTCGTACAACCGAAAGGTTGTTGTTGCAAAAAAATGCGGAGATGGCCAGTATGACTGTTCTCCATCATTTAATATTCGGTATCGGATGCTTTTTATTTTCACTATTCTGGCATGTTGCATTGGATGCATTCCAATCATCCATCAATCCCTACTACTGAAATTACCCGGTATTGAATTATCAGTTTCTGCGCTGATGGCTGGACTTTTCATACCAATCTTGCTGACATATGGGATATCGTTTGCACTTCCTGCGAGACAGCGATTCGATTGGATTGGACAGCACGCGATGTTAGGGTTGCTTTCGATACTAAGCCTGGTTCCATCACTATTGATTGCAACTTTTCTGAGTACAGAACCCTGGCTTCTTTTCATCAGCATGGCATGTGCTGCCATGTTCGTTTCAAAAGAATATATACGCCGCATCTCGTTTGTGTTAGCGTTCAAGCGTTTTCCAGTCTTGATCGCGTTCAATATTGGCGGCGCATTGTTTTTTCTTGCTTATTTATTTCTCAACACAGCGTTATGACAAACAAAAAAATCATCATCACGGGTGGAACTGGTTTTATCGGTCAATACCTCGCGCGATATTTTGGGAAACAAAATGAAATTATTCTTCTCAGCCGCCAGGTAGAAAATTCAGAAAGTAATAATTATTCTGCGCAATTAGCGAGCGCTGCTGAAGGGTTTAATATCAGGTATGTTCGTTGGGATGGGAAACATCTAGAAGAAGAATGGTTACAAGTTTTGAACAATGCTGATGTGGTAATCAACCTGGCCGGAAAATCAGTTAACTGCAGGTACACTGAAAAGAATAAACGGAAAGTGTTGCAAAGTCGGTTGCTGTCGACCAAAGCAATAGGCGATGCCATTCAACACTGCTCAAATCCGCCGAAACTTTGGCTCAACGCTTCATCTGCCACTATTTATAAGAATTCAACCGATCAATACAACGATGAAAAAAGCGGAAAAATCAGTGAGTTAAAGGTGGACAATATGCCTTTTTCCTTTTGGGACCGGTTTCGATTTGCATTAAAAAGATTAAAACAGGATCTATTTCGAAGAAAGGACAGCGAGTTGGTGACTCCACTGCAAAACGATTTCTCGGTCGCCGTGTGTAAACAATGGGAGGAAGCTTTTTTTCAATCAGCAACTCCTTCCACACGGAAGATTGCGTTGCGTTCTGCCATAACATTAGGAAATCGTGGGGTGATGATACCATATTTCAACTTAATCAAATGGGGCCTTGGTGGTCACCAGGGAACCGGGCAGCAAAAATTTAGTTGGATTCATGAGGAGGATTTCGCTCGCTGTATCGAATGGTTTATAGAACACGAAGACCTGGAAGGATCTTTTATTGTAGCAGCACCGAATGCCATCTCGAATGCTACATTCATGAAAACGCTAGGAAGAATCACCCATACCAGCCTTCGATTGCCTGCGCCAGGTTGGATGCTTGAAGCCGGCGCGTTATTGATTGGAACAGAAACCGAATTGATTCTTAAAAGCAGGTGGGTTTATCCCAAACGGTTATTGGACTCCGGCTTTGAGTTTAAATTTCCGCAAGTTGCGGCTGCCTTAGAAAATCTAGTCAAGAACGCAGAACGCAAAACTTACAAACTTCTTTAAAACCATTCGGCCGGATTATTGTTAGTTTTGATGTATGGACAAAAAAGCAAAAACGACATTGGTGATGGGTGCATCCGATAACCCATCTCGTTATAGCTATCTTGCAATAAACCGACTGAAAAACAGTGGGCATCCTGTAGTAGCAATCGGAAAGAAAAAATTGAACGTTAACGGCGTGACGGTAGAAAACAGCCAGGTGCCATTCGAGAATGTCGATACTGTTACACTCTATCTCAATCCTCTTCATCAACAGCCATATTACGATTATATCTTATCACTGAAACCGAAGCGGGTCATCTTCAATCCCGGAACGGAAAATGAAGAACTGCAAAACAAACTTGATAAAGCAGGCATTCAATACATGGAAGCGTGCACACTCGTAATGCTGAGCACAGGACAGTATTAAAAGCTCAACTTTCTTCTTAAATAAATGTGACGGTTTTCTCTTCGTCACAAAATATTCAATCACCAGAACCGTTAATATTCGGTCAATGCATCGCTGATTATTTTCCTGTTGATCGTACCCTATAATTACTGTTCACAATCCAATCTATCTTAATGAAGAACTGCTTCAAAGCTGGTTTTATA
>JACMLR010000492.1 GCA_014379515.1 Chitinophagaceae bacterium | reverse complement strand
TGTTTTGTATTACGTAATGCGTCAGCGTCAACCATTCCGCGATGAACCCATCGTGCGAAATAATCAACTTATATTCATCTCCAAAGGTAACCGCCTCTATAAATGTTTTTTGTATTACGTAATGCGTCAGCGTCAACCATTCCGCGATGAATCATCCATCGTCCGAAATAATCAACTTATATTCCTCTCCAAAGGCGACCGCCTCTATAAATGTGTTTTGTATTACGCAATGCGTCAGCATCAACCATTCCCCGATGAACCCATCGTTCGTAATAATCAGCTTGCTTCATCTGCAAAAAAAAGCGACCGCCTCTGGTAAGAAGCGGCCACTTAAATTCAGTAATCGTTACAGTCAGATATGCTGTTCGATCTTTTTTACAAAGTTGGTTTTTGGTTGAGCTCCTACGAGTTTGTCAACTACTTTACCACCTTTAATAAACAGAATAGCAGGAATTGAAGTAACTCCGTAATTGATTGAAAGTTGTGGATTGTGATCCACGTTTACCTTCCCAATATTTACTTTACCATCATATTCTTTGGATAATTCTTCAATGACGGGCCCGATCGCACGGCAAGGTCCACACCATTCTGCCCAGAAATCTACCACGGTTAATTTATCGGAGCTGATTACTTTCTCCTGGAAATTCGAATCAGTGAGTTCTAAGGCCATAAAATTGATTTTAATTTTTGTATCGTTTTTTATTCTTGTCTCATGTGAACCGGCAAATTTACTACCATCTACTAAAACAGGCAATGCTGGCACAAAGTTGTGTAAAAGTTGTCATTAATTGCGCTCTCAATTCCCCCAATCTGCTAAAACGTCTTCATTCATCAATCCGTTGGCAAAGCATTAACAACAGTTAATTACTTACAACCTGCACTTCCAACTCGGGGGAATGTTGTAGGTAATGAGCCATGTCTTCATTCATCTCGAAACCATGTTCCATTGTTACAAGGGTGATCTTATGCTGCATCTTCGTTTCTTTGATATGGAACTTTAATCCAGATTTCCCTTTATGTTGTTTAAGATTGGTTTCAAAAAAGCGGATCATCTCATCGGTTATATACCTCGCCTCTGTTGTAATGATTAGTTGTTTTGTCAGCATTTGCTTGATGCTTTCAAGAAGGATAATGCTTCCCACTTTAAATTCAAACTCGTTCTCCTTGCCCCACCTGGTTTTAAAGTGTCCTGTAATAAATAAATTCTTGCCTTTTTCTAAATAGTTTGAAAAGCGGACATAATCGTCGCTCCACAACATGAATTCACTTTTGCCGCTGAAATCTTCTAATGTGAACGATCCGAAATTTCTTCCCGTCTTCGTTACGCGATGCTGTGCGTCCACTACCAGGCCTGCAAGCCGAAGCGTACGCCCCGGATTGGCTTGTATTGTTACTGCTTCTTTGATTTCGTTAAACTCCTGCATTCCGGTAATTCCGTAATGATGAATTTCAAATTTAAAATGATCTAGTGGGTGACCGCTCATGAATATCCCCGTAACTTCTTTTTCATGATCAAGTAATTCGGTAAGTACCCATTTTTCACACGGTAACAATTTCGGCGGCGGTACTTCCATTACAGACGGGAGATCACCAAAGAGTGTGTTTGTTGAGCCGGCGGTAACCGTACTTTGAGCCTGTCCCCAATTGATGAGGCGCTCTAAACCATTCTTTGTATCGCCAGGTGCAAGGAAAAAATATTGTGCACGATGAATCTCTTTGAAACAATCGAATGCTCCGGCATACACGAGGCTTTCCATTGTTTTTTTATTGACCGTTCGCTGATTGACGCGTTTGATCATATCAAAGATCGTTGTGAAATGCCCGTTTTTGACGCGTTCTTCGATGATACTTTCAACTGCGGCTTCACCGACTCCTTTCAATCCACCAAGTCCAAAACGAATATGACCTTGTTGGTTAACCGCAAATCCTTTTTTGGATTCATTTACATCCGGGCCAAGTACATTCAATCCCATTCGCTTGCATTCTTCCATAAAGAAGGTAATCTTATCGATGCTGCCGGCGTTGTTCAACACAGCAGCCATATACTCACTCGGGTAATGTGCTTTTAAATAAGCTGTTTGATATGCTACAAAGGCATAGCAGGTTGAATGTGATTTATTGAAAGCGTATTGGGCGAATGCTTCCCAATCAGTCCATATCTTCTCGAGCACTGTAGCATCATGGCCTTTCGCCGTTGCGCCCACAATAAACTGGCTTTTCATTTTATCAAGGACAGATTTCTGCTTCTTACCCATCGCTTTTCTCAATACATCGGCATCACCTTTACTGAAACCACCCAATTGTTGCGCAAGTAGCATCACCTGTTCCTGGTAAACTGTTATTCCGTACGTTTCCTTCAGGTACTCTTCCATTATGTCCAGGTCGTAAGTGATTTTCTCGCGACCATGTTTTCGATCGACATAATTGGGTATATAGCTCATTGGCCCGGGTCGATAAAGAGCGTTCATTGCGATGAGGTCGTCAAATTTATCTGGCTTGAGATCTCTCAGGTATTTTTGCATACCCGGACTTTCAAACTGAAAAGTTCCGATCGTATCGCCATGTTGATATATCTGGAATGTTTTTTCATCATCAAGTGGAATAGTGTCGATATCAATTTCCACTCCATGATTTTCTTTGATCAACCGAAGCGCATTCTTTAGTATAGTAAGTGTTTTCAGACCAAGAAAATCCATCTTGATTACCCCGGCATCTTCAATAATATTTCCTTCAATTTGAGTAACCCACAACGGCGAATCTTTTGCTATGCAAACCGGAATTAACTCGGTAAGATCTGTTGGAGCGATAATGATGCCGGCTGCATGAATGCCGGTATTCCGAACAGACCCTTCAAGACGTTCGGCTTCATGAAGAACCTGTCCTTCCAACGTTTCTGTCCGATGATAGATTTCGCGTAGTCGCTTGACGTTTTCCATTTCATCAGGCCCAACACCATCTTTTTCTTCCAGCGATTTCTCACCTTCTTTGGTTGTCATTGGAGCGTGTAATACACGACGCAATTCAATACCAGGCCGGTCCGGAACCAGTTTGGCAATGGCATTCGATTCTGCAAGCGGAAGATCCATCACACGAGCAACATCTTTGATACTCATCTTCGCTGCCATTGTACCATAAGTAATAATCTGCGCCACCTGGTTTTGCCCGTATTTCTGAACTACGTAATCAATTACTTTTTGGCGACCCTCATCGTCAAAATCAGTATCGATATCCGGCATTGACTTGCGATCAGGATTTAGAAATCGCTCGAAGAGCAAATTGTATTTCAAGGGATCGATATTGGTGATCCCAATGCAATACGCAACAACACTACCCGCAGCAGATCCACGGCCGGGACCAACGAAAACACCAATATCTCTTCCCGCCCGAATAAAATCACTGACAATCAAAAAGTACCCGGCGAAGCCCATTGTTTTGATGGTGAACAATTCAAATTCAATGCGCTCTTCTATCGCTGCTGTAAATTCGCTGTATCGTCTTTTCGCACCTTCATACGTAAGGTGTTTCAATAATTCCCATTGATTCAAATTGCTATCCGCATGGATGGCAAATTCTTTTGGAACAGGAAATGCAGGAAGAAGAATATCTTTTTTAAGATTCAGAACTTCGATCTTGTCAACTATTCTGTTCGTATTATCAATTGCTTCCGGAACATCTTTAAAGAGCGATTGCATCTCTTCCGTCGTCTTGAAATAAAACTGGTCGTTCGGAAATTTAAACCGACGGTCTTTTAAATGAACATCGTCGTTTACAAAATCATCGTATCCTGGAGTGGCTTTTTTATCGCCGGTATTTATGCAAAGTAGAATGTCGTGGGCATTATAATCTTCTTTGTCAGTATAATGACTATCATTTGTGGCGATAACCGGCACATTAAATTTTGCAGCAAACTTCAATAATACCTGGTTGATCGGTTCCTGCTCCTTTATATTATGTCGCTGCAATTCGATGAAATAATCTTCACCAAACATATCAAGCCACCATTTAAATTCCTGCTCGGCTTTCGCTTCACCATGACGTAATATCGCCTGGGGAACATGCGCACCAATGCAACAGGTTGTTGCTATCAGCCCCTCATGGTATTTTTCAATAAGTTCTTTATCGATGCGTGGATACTTGCTATAAAGACCTTCAATGTATCCGAGTGACGTTAATTTAATGAGGTTTTGATAACCGATTTTATTTTTCGCAAGAAGAACCTGGTGGAAACGTTGATCTTTTTGCTCTTTCGTGAATGTCTTTAGATGCCTGTTTTCTACAACATAAAATTCGCATCCAACAATCGGCTTCACTTTAAGCGTTCCGTCATCATTTTTATGCTTATAAGCTTCGGCGACAAATTCAAACGCACCAAACATATTGCCGTGATCTGTGATTGCGATCGCAGGCATATTATCCTTGACCGCTTTTTTATACAGGCTCTGGATTGATGCAGCACCATCCAACAAAGAGAATTGTGTATGACAATGAACGTGGGAAAATTTCGACATCAGGCTCTGTAAATTTTTGCGGGGATGAGATCATTAAGCGGCTACAAATTTCTTTTATAAAATGTGAATGTGAACAGAATGTTTCGCACATTGTGAATTGAAGAATTAAGTGTTTATTTTTAAACACGTTGAAAACCAATAGCAAAGAAAACTTAAAACTTCCGATCATCGTTATGATTACGAATGTTGCAGGCTTATCTTCGCCACCATTAATGTTATGTCGAACTTTCTATATTGTGTTGGTAGGCTCCACATTGGTTGGATGCAATGTGTTCAAGCGAACAGTTACGCCTATAGTCGCCCATCCGGTGAGTGAGAAAACGACAGTTGTAAGTCCATCAGTTGTTTCCAGGCCAACTCATCAGTCGCCAAAGGAAATTCCACCAGAAAACAATTCTCCCCGTGTTCAGGAAATCACGACAGCTCCATGGAACAGTCCTGAGACACTGTACCAGTTGCAATTTAAGTATGCCATTCTGTTGGATGCACCTGTCGAAGAAATGTTGAATCACCGGTTGCTGACATTTCTCGAATCGTGGTATGGCACGCGATACAGATATGGTGGTATCGATTCAACTGGTATTGATTGTTCAGCGTTTGTGCAAAGTTTCCTCGTGACACTTTACGGTGTGATGTTACCACGGACCTCGCAGGAACAATTTACTCAATGTCG
>JACMLR010000491.1 GCA_014379515.1 Chitinophagaceae bacterium | reverse complement strand
TATATTTTCCGGATCAGAAATTTTTAAGGACGACAGCACAAAAAGTTTTGCCAAACTCATTTTGTTTTCTGTAATCGTTCCTGTTTTATCGGTGCAGATAACGGTGGCGCTGCCTAAGGTTTCAACAGTTTTCATTTGCTTCACAATCACACCCAGCTTCATTAAGCGCCAGGCCCCCAATGCCATAAACGTGGTGAAGGCGACAGGAATTTCTTCCGGCAAAATACTCATGGCGAGTGTGAGTGCTTTCAATAGACTATCCAGCACATTGTACGAACGGAAGTAGTTGATGGCCCACACAATTATAAAAACGATGGCGCCGGCAATGACCATCTTTTTTACAAAATTGTTGATCTGCAATTCTAAAGGTGTCTTCTCCTCTTTTATGGCTTCCAGGCTTTTGCCAATTTTTCCCAACCGTGTTTCATTACCGATGGCAGTGATAGTTGCAGCGGCCAATCCGCTGGCTACAGTGGTACCGAGATAAATAAGATTATCCTCTTTTGATTTGTCTTTGTAAACCGATAAAGATTCACCGGTAAGGATAGATTCGTTTACAGAAAAATCGTTTGAATGAATGATAACGCCATCTGCGGCAACAGATGATCCTTCCTCTACCAGCATACTGTCGCCAACTACCAACTCTTCACTCTTTACTTCTTCCACTTTACCGTTTCTTATCACCTTGCAGGATGGCTGTGTAAACGTTTTTAATTTTTCCAAAGCGTTGCGGCTTCTTGTATTCTGATATAAAGAAATAGCCGCTACCAATACAATAGCGGCGGCGAGAAATATGCCATCGCCAATATCGCCGCTTATAAAATAAATAGCGGATGCTACCAGCAATAAAACAACCATGGGTTCTTTGGCAAGGCTTATTACAGCGTCAATAAAACCGTTTTCTTTTTTATAAGATAACCGGTTGCTTCCATATTTTTCTCTGGCAGTTTTAATCTGTTCATCAGACAACCCTTGTATATTGAAATTATTTGCAGGCATAGTTTAGAAATATGGGTCAACTTTTTTATGCTTAAAATTATTATGTAAACACCAAGTTGTTTGATGATAAGATAAACTGCTGAAAGAGCACTTATTCTGCATTTACTGATGATGAATTACTTGTACGGGATAATGGGCATCTAAAGTTCCGTGCTGCAACGAATTACATTTTTTAAAAATTGAAATTTACTTTATGTATCTGGTTTGTAAGCCTGGCAAGGCTTACCGAAAAAAAGAAAAGCGGGAAAGGCAAACAAAATTTGCTCTTCCCCGCTTTTGTGGAGAATACCGGAGTCGAACCGGTGACCTCTTGCATGCCATGCAAGCGCTCTAGCCAACTGAGCTAATTCCCCTTCAATCTTCCTGAAAAATCTTCCTTATTCAGGGATTGCAAAGGTAACGGTCCATCCCATTCGATACAAAAGAATATCATGTCGTGCTTACTGGATTTGAAGCAGTTAGTGTGAATTGTTAGTTCGCTTCAATGAGTAAGAGTAAGCATTGAATTTTTGTTGATTTCACGCCCGATTTATAATTCATTCAGGCTAAATGTTTAAATTCCCATTTCAACTGCGCCTGTGATTCGGGTCAATCTGGGATTGCCCGAGTTGTCATCATCCTGGTTAAGGTACTGAATAGCTGGTTCACCGGTTCCTACCGTCGGTTTTGCACTGCAATACCGATCAGCACCGGCTCATTAAACTTTATAGAATGTCCCCAAACGTAAAGAACCGCTATCCCCTTATCGCGGGAATAGTGGTGATATTGATCGGCCTTTTGGTCCTTGCCGCATGGCTTGCCGACTTCAACTTTTTGATGCGTTACTTCCCGCCGATCCTGACGATGAAAGTCAACACCGCTATTGCATTTTTAGTTGCCGGGCTCTCTCTCGTCCTTCTCCTGATCAGACGTTCTCCTATCCTGTTAGTACAAGTTTTATCTGCTACTCTTTGCATCATCGGTCTTGTAAATGTCTTGCAGTATATCCTTGGGATCGATATGGGGATCGATCAATTGCTCATCGCCGATCGCTTCAGCGCCGACTCGGATTTTCCCGGCCGCATGACACCAGCAAGTTCCTTTTGCATCTGTTTAGCAGGGTTATCGCTTTTCTTTCTGTCGTTCAAACGTTATGAGCAACTCGTCCAAATAATGGTATTCCTGATGGTCGCAACGGCGGCACTGTCTTTTATTTCATACGAATTCAATATCTCGTACCGCCGCTATTTTCCTTTCCTGACTACGATGGCCCCGCACACGTTTGTTGCCTTTATTATCCTTGGATCAGGCATATTCACTGCGCCGGCTATCCGAAATAAGTTATTGGGCTTCGAATGGAAACTTATCAGCGGCATGCTGGTGATCCTGCTTGTTATGCTCTCTTCGTTCTACATCTTTAATAAAACAAACGAAGATTTTGTAAAAAGCGCGGGGCTCGTCGATCACACACGCGAAGTGATGATTGAAACCGAACGCATTATTTCCCATGCGAAAGATGTGGAATCCAGTTCGCGTGGATATGTTATCACTGGCGATACCAGCTATCTCTCGCGATTCGTTGCCGCATCCGATTCTATGAGGAACAATGTTGCAAATCTTAAATTACTATCGTCGGATTACAAATTGCAGCAGGAACGAATCGTGCGCATGTCTGCCTTCCTCGATTCTCAACAGTCGTTTCATACAAATGTGCGCTTACTACGAGCAAGCAATAATAAACAACGTGCGGAGCTTGAGATTTCATCGCGTCGCGGTGAAATATTGATGGATTCGATTCGCAAGCTTAACATGGCGATCATCATAGAAGAAAACCGCTTGCTCGCTTTGCGTAAAAGCGCGCACCAACGAGATATTCAAGAATCGGTACAGGTGAACCTGATTTTCCAGGGGTTAGTCATGGCCATACTCGTTTTTATTTACCTGTTGATCTATCGCAACCAACGCGCGCGCAATCGTGCCGAGAGAGAATTAAAAGAAAGTGAAGAATGGTTTGCCACTACCCTTTCCAGTATTGGTGATGGCGTTTTAGTAACAGATATTGATTGCCGCATCATTTTTATGAATCCCGTAGCACGCAATCTTTGTAAATGTGGACAGGATGCTTATGGTAAAACAGTCGAAAGCGTATTTAATATCGTCAATGAAAAAACACGAAAAGTTGTAGAGAACCCCATTCGAAAAGTATTACGCACTGGTCAAATTGCCGAACTGGAAAATCAAACGGTACTCATCCGTAAAGACAAAACAGAAATTGCAGTTGACGATAGTGCTGCTCCGATCATTGACGATACCGGAAATATCACAGGAGTTGTACTTGTGTTCCGTGACGTTACCGATCAGAAGCGAGTGGAAGCTGCAACCAAGTACAACTCGCTTCTCCTGGAACATATAAGCGACGCCGTTATCTCACTTGATGCCAATAACCAGGTAGTAAGTATGAATAAAGAGGCAGAGCGGCTTTTCAACTGCCGCCTCGAGTTGGTGAAGGGAAAAAACATTGGTAC
>JACMLR010000490.1 GCA_014379515.1 Chitinophagaceae bacterium | reverse complement strand
GAAAACAGTTGTGTGTCTTGTGTTACGAAGCCGAGCTGTTTTCGCATTCGATTGTAGCGAATACTGCGCGATGAAATGTTGTCGTACAAGATTTCACCTTTCACCGGAGTGTACAATCCAACTAATAATTTTACCAGTGTAGATTTTCCTGAGCCGGATGGTCCAACGAATGCAATCGTATCGCCGACTCTCGCTTCGAAAGTAATATTTTCAAGTGCATTGATAGTTGCTTTATGATGCCGGAAACTAACGTTGTCAAATTTCAGATGTTCGATGAGGCCGACATCAATTGGCTCTTCTGGTCTGTATTCAGGTTCTTTCAACATTAATTCATTGAAAACCTGCAAGGATGCTTCAGCTTCGCGATAAGATAAAATGATACTACCGAGGTCTTGCAATGGGCCGATGATGGACGTGGAAATGAACTGCATCGAAATTAATTCTCCCGGTGATAATACGTCCCGGAATATCAACCACAACAAAATAAAAAGAATGGATTGTTTTAGTAGTGTAAGAATGGAACCCTGGAAAAATGTCAGCGTTCTCACCTTCTTCACTTTGCTCATTTCAAGGTTATAGATCTCCTGCGTATGTTGCCGCAACCGCCGAATCTCAGGAAAAGTAAGTCCAAGGCTTTTAACCAATTCAATATTGCGCAATGATTCAGTAATGGTTCCGCTCATCTGCCGGTTTTGCCGAATCAATGATCGTTGAAGTGTTTTGATTGACCTGCTTAAGATACTCGTAAGGCCACCTAATATTACAACACCAATTAGAAAGACAGGAATGAGTGCCCAATGTTTTGTAAAGGCATACCACATCAGGAATCCAATTCCAACTATTGATGAGAAAAGGATATTGATGAAATTGGTAATGAATCGTTCGGTATCGTTTCGAACTTTTTGTAAGATGGAGAGAATTTCGCCGCTGCTTCGTTCCTCAAATTCCTGGTAAGGAAGTTTCAACGTTTGCTTCAACCCATCGTTGAAAATTTGCATACCGAATTTCTGAACGATCAGCCGAATGAAATAATCTTTGAAAGCCATTACAAAACGCGCAGCCAGTGCAATCGCAACTGCTATCCCCAGCCAAAACATGGCCCCATTTATTAGTTCCTCATTTGTCCTGGTTCCGGGGTTGAGGGCATAGGTATCGATGATACGACCGAAAATCACAGGGTCATAAAGGGAAAGCACCTGGGCGATCGCTGCCAGGACTAAAGCAAGGAGAATATACCATTGATAAGGCCTCAAATAGGTCCAAAGGATCTTCATACGCACTATTTATGCTTACGAAGCTAGCCCAAATGGTGCCAAACTTATTGGCTTGCCGTTACCCTGTCGAATTGCAAGTGTAGCACCCGACCACTATTAACTTCGAACGCAATTATATTACCCGCTTTGTTTCGGATGAAACGGATATGATTCATCCACCAATGCGGGGTGGTGAATTGATCAGGCGCCACATTTTGCATAGCTACTTCACCAAATTTCCGGTGTTGCAAAACGAGGTTTCCTTTATTTAACGCAACGGTATAATAGGCTTCAGTTTCTGAATTGTAAAAACGCCCTGCAAAGCTGACATTAATTTCCTGTGGTTTGAGAGGAAGCCGTTTAAATTTTGTGGTAGATGATGGGGCTATGATGGTCATTTCGGTAACTGAGTCACCGACCTTATCAATAACAAGAGTTTGTTTGTTTTGGGGCAGACTGTATCTGTTCGGCTTTTCTTCATACAGTTTCCATTCATTCCGTTGGTTTCCGCCGCGGCTCATTAGTTTGCCATTTTCCCATACGAGTGTAGCAGGGATTCCGTCCTCTGAATAATATTTACCGGGTAGTTTTTTTAGTTTGATGCTATCAACCATCGTACCTGTGTTTGTTGCGGCCGCATCTGGTTTGGCCTTATCAGAAGGTAACATGAGGTCTGCAGTTCGCAGTGCCAGGTCGGTTGGATTAGTACTTCCCAGGTTACTGAAAACGGCGATACCAAGATTGTGCTCAGGAAAACGGACGGCAAATGTGCGGTAACCTGCGTCGGCGCCACCGTGTCCGATTTGTTTCGAACCATTCCGGGAATCAATGGCTATAGCGAATGCATAATTTAATTTTCGTCCATCATTTAGAACGCCGACCTCGTACATTTTTTCAATAAGGTCTTTGCCGCCAACTTTTCCGCTTTCAAAATTTTTGAGCCATTTCAACTCATCAACAACAGTTGTAAACAAACTGGTTGCTCCAACAATGGAATAGCTAAGGACTGCGTGTTGAAATCCACGTGGATGCCTTGAATAGGAATAAGCACGACCGGGTACAAGTTCAAGGTAATCGTCATGAAAGTGAGTGTCTTTCATTTCCAAGGGAAGAAAAATGTTTTTATCGGTGAATTGACGCAACGACATGCCGCTAACTTTCCTGACAATTTCAGCCATGAGTGTGTAGCCGGTGTTACAATACATAAACTGATCGCCGGGAATGAAGTTGAGTGTTTTTTGTTTGGAAATTAATCGGATGACATGATCCTGGGTAATCACATCATCGAGTTGCCATCCGGCATTGGCGAGCAATTGCCATTGATCGCGCAGGCCACTTGTATGATGAATGAGGTGACGAATGGTGATTTTGTGTCCGAAGTCTGGAACGAAGTCAAGATGTTTTCGAATGTCATCATCGAGCGAAATTTTACCTTCTTTTTCGAGGAGCAACATGCAAAAGGCAACGTATTGTTTGGACTCGGATGCGATATGAAAGATGGTTGTAGGAACGATGGGGATATCGTATTCGAGGTTTGCCATTCCGTAGCCTTTTTGAAAGATGACGTTTCCGTCTTTCAAAATTGCGATAGAGCAACCGGGTGTTTTTGGTCCGAAAGATTTAAAGATTTCATCTACCTTTTTTGTTATAGAATCCGGCAATGTTTGTGCGTAAGCTGCAACGGGGAACAGCAATAGAATGAGGAGTCGTTTCATGGTAAGAAGGTAAGAAAGTTTGGGGATGTAAAGAGTACCAAATGGATTAGTGGTTGAAAACAATTCAGTCTATACGGGGTGTTGAAATAAAGATCGGCGAAATCCATTGAAATGAAATCAAATTTTTTGAAGCCCTGGAAAGGCTTGAGCACATCGTGAAATAATTGCAAAAATTATACAGAGTACGTACGATAGATTGTAACTAGTCGGCCGATACTTTCACGAGGGCTATTTGTTCATATGTTTTACTCCGCCCCGGCAGGGGTCTCACATTCGAATTCCGAATGAACCGCGAAAGATCTTCGCGTCTTTGCGCCCTTGGCGAGAATGTATTTCTAGCACAGGCAAACAAACATAAATACAGCGCGCAAAAACGCGGAGACGCCAAGGCCGTTTGAATTTTATCAACTAGTTCTCAGATTCGAACTCGCGGTGAACCGCGAAGATCTGATTAGGAGAAAGGGCAACCTTAACTAACTGGTTGCGTGGTGAAGCCTTGCTGGTTTACTGCTATGGAGTTAAAACCGCTGAATTACTAAAATTCCACGTGGTCTCATTTCGCGCGATAACATCCTCGACAATTGATAATATCAAATGACGATTCAGCGAAAAACATTACCGCGTAATCACCCTGCCGCCGCCACCGTCACTTTGCGTAATTGCGTTTTTATTAAGGCTATACGTAAAGGTGAGCATAAAGAACCGACGCAAATTGCGTTGACGCACATCTTCGAT
>JACMLR010000489.1 GCA_014379515.1 Chitinophagaceae bacterium | reverse complement strand
CGTAGCAGTTAAAGACGGGGATCATTATGTTATTAACGGAGCAAAGAATTTTATTACACACGCACGCTCGGGCGATGTTGCCGTGGTGATTGTACGTACAGGTAGTGTGGGCGACTCTCATGGAATGACAGCGTTTATTATTGAAAAAGCAACACCCGGTTTTACTTCGGGCAAAAAGGAAAACAAGCTGGGCATGCGTGCATCCGAAACGGCTGAGTTGATCTTTACAGATTGCCGGATTCATAAATCACAAATGATTGGTAAGGAAGGCGAAGGATTTATCCAGGCGATGAAAGTATTAGATGGCGGAAGAATTTCTATTGCTGCGCTTAGTTTGGGAATTGCCCAGGGGGCTTTTGAAGCAGCCTTAAAATATTCTCACGAACGTCATCAATTCAATCAGCCTATCTCGGCTTTCCAGGGCATTGCGTTCAAGCTAGCCGATATGGCCACCAAAATTGAGGCTGCAAAATTATTAACCTTCCGCTCGGCTGAAATGAAGCAAAGAGGACAGAATGTGACCAAGGAATCTGCTATGGCTAAGTTATATGCATCTGAAGTGGCTGTTGACGTAGCCAACGAAGGCGTTCAGATCTTTGGCGGATATGGCTACACGAAAGACTTCCCTGCTGAGAAATATTACCGGGATGCTAAATTGTGTACGATTGGTGAGGGGACCTCAGAAATCCAGAAATTGGTAATCTCCCGCATGATTTTGAAGTAATTTTGCATTTATGGATCGTCTTTTACTATATTTGCAGCCCTAATTATCACAGAACATGCTAATTATCAACATCAAAGAAAACGAATCAATTGACAAGGCTCTGAAGCGTTTTAAGAAGAAATTCGAAAAAACAGGCGTTTTAAAGCAGCTTCGCGCGCGCACTTCCTTCGAAAAACCATCGATCACCCGCAGAACAGAGATCAAGAAAGCGACTTACATTCAGAACCTGAGAAGATTAGAGAACGCTTAAGTGTTCGCTGAGCGACTTTATACACATTTTATCAACGGATCCCCTTTAAGTCTTTCTTAAAGGGGATTCTTTTTTTACATTGATCTCTGGTAGTCATCGGGATAACCAGGAGTTGATAGTGTGCTAATGATTGAGCTTTTCCTCAAATATCTACAGTTCGAAAAACGTGTAAGCGCACACACCTCACTCGCGTACAAAAACGACCTCGATCAATTCGCCCAATTTTTAAAAGAAACGTTTGATGACGCTCTCATTGAATCGGCCAACTATGGCATGGTTCGCTCATGGATCATTAGCCTGGTTGATTCAGAAATAAAGCCTACTTCTGTAAATCGAAAAATTGCGAGCTTAAAAACATTTTACAAGTTCTTAATGCGTCAACAGATCATTGCTAAAACTCCGATGCAAAAGATCCGAATCCTCAAAACACAAAAGCGGCTTCCATCTTTTGTGAATGAAGCGGAAATGATAACGATGCTGGATAGCAAAGAATTCAACGATACGTTTGAAGACTGGCGCGACAGGCTTATTCTCGAACTCTTCTACGCAACCGGCATTCGTTTATCGGAGTTGATTAACCTGCAGGAAAACCGAATTAATATACCCGACAGAACGATAAAGGTTCTTGGAAAAAGAAACAAGGAAAGGATCATTCCACTCACCAATGCATTGATTGAGCCCATCAAACACTACAGCAGGGAGAGAAGCGCGTTTTTAAATGAAAAGGAAATGGTGTCCGACTTTTTTTTCATCAATAAAAAAGGCAATAAGCTTACCTCAAAGGCTGTTTACCTGTTAGTAAAAAAATATTTATCT
>JACMLR010000488.1 GCA_014379515.1 Chitinophagaceae bacterium | reverse complement strand
TGCCACCTCTAACAAATATGTTCGGAAACGTAACAGTTAGCGAATGACAATGATACACTCGTGGTAACGAAGATCAGTTGACCTCTTCTTCCTGATAACTTTTCCTATCCATCAGATTGTAAAATATGTCCGAGACAATAATAGAGAAGATACGTCAGGATGCACCGAAGCATTCGCACATTCGCCATTCGCACATTCGCACATTCCTCATTCGTCATTCCCCATTCCCACATTCCTTATCTGCAATTTAAGACAAGCTGTAACTATCGTAACGTTTGATCCGTTCCACTACTTAACACATGTATTGATGTTTATGTTGGTGTTTTCATAAACACTAATTGACATTTTCATTCTCCTAAAGGAACGTATAGCCATGATCAAAAACTATCTGAAGATCGCATGGAGAAATCTCATGCGACACAAATCGTATTCGTTCATCAACATTTCGGGTTTAGCGATTGGAATGGCATGCAGCATTCTTATCTTTCTCTGGGTTCAAAGCGAATTGAACTACGATCGGTTTCATCAAAATGGTGATCGCATTTATCGACTGACAGCGGAGGCAAGCCAGTTTGAGGTTGCGATTAGCCCGGCACCCATGGGTGCTGGTTTAAAACAAGAAATGCCGGGAATAGAAAGTTTTACGCGTATTCTTGGACCAACATCCACCTTGTTTCAAATTGATCAAAGAAAATTCGAAGAGACGAAAGGCTTTTATGTAGACTCGAATTTCCTTGAACTTTTTTCATTCAAAGTATTGAGAGGAGAAAGGAAGAAAGCTCTGGAGCGTATCGATGGCGTTTTAATTTCCGAGGGACTGGCAAAAAAATATTTTGGTGAGCAAAACGCATTGGGACAAATTATCCGGAAAGATAATGGCAGCAACGTGACTGTTGTCGCGGTGTTTGAGAATAACGGAAGTAATTCACATCTCCAGTTCGACTACCTGTTACCAATGGCATCGATTGCGACAACAAACGAGGACCTGAAGAACAATGCCTGGGACAATTTTAATTTTTATACATACTTCCTGCTAAGTAAAACGGTTGATCCATCGCGCAGCAATATTACAAAACTTGAACAGCAGATTAATTCAATCTATAAGAAAAGAATAGCTGACCTCAAAGTCACATTTCAGCTTCAGCCACTAAAAGATATTCATTTACGCTCCAATTTTCAAGTTGATATTACAGGTCATGGAAGCATCCAGTATGTAAAGATATTTTTCATCGTGGCAATTTTCGTGCTTGTTGTAGCCTGCATCAATTTTATGAACCTTGCTACTGCAAGGTCTGCTCGTCGGGCAAAAGAGGTCGGCTTAAGAAAAGTTGTCGGTGCATTGCGCGGTCAATTGATCCGCCAGTTCCTTGGCGAATCTTTATTGATATCGCTAATTGCATTGGTGCTGGCAGTGGGAATCGTACTGTTATCTCTTCCGCTGTTCAACAACGTTGCCGGGAAAGCGCTCACACTTCGTGTGATAGATTTTCGATTTTGGTTAAGTATTGTTGCCATTGCGGTTGGAACCGGATTTCTGTCGGGCTGCTATCCCGCCCTATTTTTGTCCGGCTTCAAACCGGTAAAAGTGTTGAAAGGGAATATGAAAACGATGGGGGCAAACCGTATTTTCCGTAACGGATTGGTAATCGTTCAATTCATCGTTTCAATCGTATTGTTAACGGGAACCATCGTTGTTTATCAACAACTAAAATTTATCAAGAATCGAAACATTGGTTTCGACAAGCAAAATCTTTTATATATTCCGATGAAAGGCGATGTTTGGCAAAAACAGGATGCCCTCAAAGCCGAACTGAAAGCAAACACGCTAACTTCCAATTTTGCAATAACATCAGATGTCCCAACCGATCTTAATAGCGGAACGGTTAGCGTAGAGTGGGATGGCAAGGATCCAAACCTGCAAATCGTTTTCCCCGTACTTCAAATCGATCAGAATTTCATCGATGTTTTTAAAATGAAAGTGCTGGAAGGCCGCGGGTTTTCAACAGACTTTAAAGGTGATTCGAATAACTATGTCTTAAATGAAGAAGCGGTACGAGTGATGGGTTACAAACTTGATAACGTTGTTGGAAAGCCGCTCACACTTTGGCAACGAAAAGGAATGATCATAGGGGTCGTTAAAAACTTTAATTACAAGCCTATACAGCAAAAGATCGAGCCAATGATTATGAAGATAAATCAATGGGGGGGCACTGTCGTTGTGAGGGCCGGTGTCGGCAACACTGAATCTACGATTAACGCACTTGAGAAGATATATACGAAACTGAATCCTGCGTTCCCGTTCTCGTATAATTTTATCGATCAGGATATCGACCGTTTGTACCAGGACGAGCAGCGACTTGGAAACCTGTTCAACATTTTCGCGATCCTCGCCATTTTTATCTCTTGCCTTGGGTTATATGGGTTGTCAGCATTTATGGCTGAACAACGAATTCGGGAGATCGGTGTTCGTAAGGTATTAGGTGCATCAATATTTGGAGTTGTATACCTGTTGTCGGCCAATGTGACGCGCCTTATTGCGATTGCGATGCTGATCGCAGTGCCACTTGCCTGGTTTGCAATTGACAACTGGCTACAGAATTTTGCTTATCACATCGACATCCACTGGTTGGTGTTTTTCGTTTCATGCCTCTCTGCATTATTGATCGGTTGGTTGACGGTAAGTTATGAATCGATCAAAGCTGCGATGATGAACCCGGTGAAGAGTTTGAAGGAAGTGTAGGGAATGTGCGAAATGCGCAAAATGCGAAAATGCGCGAATTTGCATTGAATTCCCCAATTATCAATGGCACAAGCTTTGTTCTCTTGTCCGTAAATCAGCACATATGAAAAAAGCGATCTCAATTAATTGGCTTCTTCTTGTAATGACCGTGTTTTTACTTCCGTCGTGCGAACTCATCGGCGATATTTTTCAAGCTGGCGTTTGGGTCGGCGTACTGATTGTAGTTGGCATTATAGGTCTGATCATTTATCTTTTTACAAGAAAGAAGTAGTGCTTATGCCTGCACGGCGACTGTTTGCTCAATAGCATAAGAAAGGAAATTTGGAATGATGTGGGAGTAGGTCGATCTGATCTTTTCCGGATCATTTAACTGCGCAATCATGCTCTGCCATTTCTCAAATCCATGATTGTCGATAACAGTTGTCTTTTTATCCTGGCGTTGTAGATACATTGTCATGCCGACCGGATCTGCTTCCGGGTGAAATTGTGTGCCAATCATCTCGTCGTTGAAACGAATAGCCATAATTGCACGCTCAAGCGCAACGTGCGGTCTTTCTTTCTCGATACATAAAAGTGTTGCGCCAAGTTTGCGCAATTTCTTATAATCAGGTTGCACAACCTGGTAATCGCGACTGTCGACCGCATAGAATGGATCATTTAATCCGGCGAATATCGGCTCCTGTTTTGCATCATGAAGCATGTGAACAGAAAATACTCCGAAAGCTGTGGATTTTCTTTTTACGACATTCGCAACTTTAAAATACCGGCAGGCAAGTTGAAATGAATGGCAAATAAACAAAACGGGTTTTTTTGTTCGTTGATCTTCCGAACTGTTGAATTCCATAACAGATTCAATCCAATCAAAATACTTGTTTTCCCATTCGCTGTTTTCACTTTCCAATGGTGAACCCGGACCACCACTTGAAATAAAAAGATCATAATTTAACCCAGGCAGTTGTTGGGCGATACGAACTTCGAACTCTTCCCATACCAAATCAATATCGTGAGTTTCGCCGAAGTCTTTTAGAATATCACGTATACACCGCATCCCCTGGTTTTCCATCCCGGCATTCAAATCCAGAATAGCAACTTTCAATCTCTTTTTTTCGTGCGAAAACATAGGCGAAATTACGAAAATATCGGGATGGATCGCATGTGCGAATTGCGAATGTGCGAATTGAGTACACCTCGACAGAGGTGAGATATATCGTACTTTTAGTATTAAACTGTAAATGTTTTCTCCCGCCGCGGGAAATCAGTTCATTCGCACATTAGTAATTCGCACATTCGCAAATGCTCAGGGAGCCGATTATTTAATCAAAACTTCGCTCATTTTCTCCGCCACAAATTCATTCCCTTTCTTATTCAAATACACACCGTCAGATGTCAGGATGTCTTTTGATTTATTATCCTGGTTATTTTTGACATTGTAATCAAGAAACGCTTTGCGGAGATCAATTACCGGGCAATTATTATTTTTTGCAATTGTACGAATGATGTTTGAATACTTATTTAAATCGCCATCGAGCTCATTGCTAAAATCGGTTTTCTCGCCGATTGCTCCCGGAGTACAAAGTAATACGCGAATATTTTTTGACTGAAACTTTTTTATTAGCGCATTGTAAAACTTCTCAAATTTATCCGGATCGGTTCCTGTTCCGAACGTTTGCTTATGCCAAACATCATTTACGCCCACCCAGATAACAACGGTCGTTGGATTTTTTGATAACACATCGTCTTCTACTCGCAAATACAAATCATATATTTTATTGCCCCCAATGCCTGCACCTGTCAGTTGATACCGGGCTGATGCACCTTTATCCGCAATCATTTTATTCAACACGGTGATATAGCCGTCCGGCTGGACGCCAGCTTGCGTGATCGAATCTCCAAAAAATATGATATGCTGTTTCTCCTGCGGAATATTCCATGCCATAATTACTAAACTGAAAACGATTAATAAGTGTTGCTTTTTCATATGTCTGCTATTCTTTAAATTTCGGTGGATGTACGTTATGGTAGTTGGTTGCTTTTTGAAATGCAACTGCTACAGCGAGGATGGTTTCTTCATCGTATAAATTACCCAGGAAAGTGATGCTATTAGGACGACCATTTGTATTGATTCCAATTGGCACTACTAACGACGGATGACCCGATAGGTTGGTCATTGCAAGCTGGCTACCAGAGAAACTTGGTACGATGATCACATCATATTGTTTCATGAACAGATTCAAAGAAGTTATCAATGAAGACCGATGTCGGTTCGCGTTGATATAGTCGACGGCGGGAATAAAACGCGACGAACGAAACCCATTTGGCCAGAAGTTTTTATCCTGCCGACGAATGAGATCATCCTTATTACTTCTTGTAAGTTCATCGAAAGCTGCAGCTGATTCGGCACTAATAATTGGATCCATCATATTGAAAGGATAGATAGTTGAATCCGGAAATTGCACTTCGATCAAATCAATCCCCATCTTTTTAAAATCTTCTAACACCTTCCATTGTTCCAGTGTTTTTGGAAGCGGGTTGAAATAGTTTGCTGCGTAGGCGATCTTCAATTTCTTGATATCTTTTTTCGGATCATAGTTGAATGGGCGGGCGACTGCACCTGCATCTTTTCCATCGGTTCCTTTTAAATAATGAAAAACAATAGCCGCATCTTCTGCGGAATGACAAATTGGTCCGGCCTTGTCAAGGCTCCAGCTTAACACCATTGCACCGCTGCGACTGATCGAACCAAATGTTGGCCGAAGTCCGGTAACGCCGCAAGTGTGCGACGGTGATATAATCGAGCCATATGTTTCTGTACCAATTGCAAATGGTAGTAGGCCCGCGGAGGTTGCCGCTGCCGACCCAGCGGATGAACCACTTGAACCCAACCGGAGATTCCAGGGATTTTTAGTTTTACCGCCAAACCACAAATCTGCAAAAGCCAATTCACCCATCGACAATTTTGCACAAAGAACAGCACCAGCATTTTTCAGTTGCGTGTACACAAACGCATCTTCATCGATTACCTGGTCTTTATATGGAACACTTCCCCATGTAGTTTTATATCCTTTCACAGCAAACAAATCCTTTAATCCATAAGGGATACCATGCAGCGGTCCGCGGTATTTCCCTTTCGCAATTTCTGCATCTGCAGCTTTCGCTTGTTGCATCGCCAACTCCTCGGTCAATGTTATCACACATTCCAATGAATCATTCCATTTTTTCAACCGGGCAATGAAAAAACGAGTTAAGTCAACAGAGCTGATCTTTTTTGATTTGATCAATGATGCCAATTCTAAAATCGAAAAATAAGCGAGTTCATTTTTGTTTGATGGTATTTTGATATTTGCTGGGATCGTCCATTGAATCGGCAGTTGTTTTGTTGGTATTCTGAATCCTGCCGGCGCTGGATTGAATGCAAATGGATAAGCCAGCGAATTAGGAAGCGGTAACGATCGCATTTTTTCATAGTTTCTGACATTACCACGGAGATCATCAAGCATCGAATCTTTTTCAGGTGGCGTAAACTCAAATCCAATCAATTTTTGCGCGTGCGTAATTGTGGTAGTATCGATCTGCCAGGCAAGGATCGATTTCGAAGAAAGAAATAGTAACAGGAAAAGGACGTAATTTTTCATTGTAGTTTTTTCGCGCAATGAATATACAAAATCGATTGCCGAAATTTATTGCATTAATATAAACCGCAACCGTGTTATGAGAAATATCATCTGCGCTCTACTCATACTCCTATCTATTGCAGCATGTGATTCAAAGCCGACAAACAATTTGTCAGCTGATGGAACAACGCCTATAAGCAAGTACTTTAACTATGGAAATTCCGGTGTTGCAACGGCTGGAATTCAAATGATACCAATTAAAACACCGGTTGGGGAATTCAAAGTGTGGACAAAACGTTTTGGCAATAACCCAAGAGTGAAAGTGTTGCTGCTGCATGGCGGTCCCGCGATGACGCACGAATACCTCGAGGCCTTTGAAAGTTTTTTCCCGCAACAGGGTTTTGAGTTTTACGAATATGATCAATTAGGTTCCTACTACTCGGATCAACCAACAGACAGTAGCCTTTGGACAACTGAACGATTTGTAGAGGAGGTGGAGCAAGTGAGACAAGCCCTACATCTTACAAAAGATAATTTCTATTTACTCGGTAATTCATGGGGCGGCATTCTGGCGATGGAATATGCGTTGAAATACCAGGCAAACCTTAAAGGACTGATCATTTGTAATATGATGGCAAGTTGTCCCGACTATCAAACGTATGCGGAGAGTGTGCTTGCGAAACAATTGCCAACTGAGGTAATGTCCGAACTAAAAGTGATTGAATCGAAAAACGACTTCTCTAATCCTCGTTACATGGAACTGTTACTACCCAATTTTTATAAGCAGCATTTGTGCCGGTTGGAAGAATGGCCCGATCCTGTAAATCGTGCACTGAAACACGTGAACAGTGCAGTATATACCATTATGCAGGGACCGAGCGAGTTTGGCATCGGTGGCCGGTTGGCAAATTGGGATATCAAAGACAGGTTGAAAGAAATATCGGTTCCAACGCTCACAGTTGGTGCCAAACATGATACAATGGATCCTGAACACATGAAATGGATGAGTTCCCAGGTACAGAACGGACGCTTTCTGTATTGTCCGAACGGCAGCCACTTTTCAATGTGGGACGACCAGCGGGTATTCATGGACGGTGTAATTCGTTTCATCCACGATACCGACGCAAACAGAGCGATTAAAAAGTAGCCTCTTACTCGACCGTGGTAATCTTTAAAATATTTGTTGGAAGATGGAGATGAATCGGGGTACTACCCGTATTAACTACAACATCACCCGGTTTCACAAAACCTCTTTCCTTAAGAATTCTGATTTGGTCAGTATGAATGGCGTCAAGACTCAATTCTTCGTCATAGAAAAAGGCACGCACACCCCAACTCAAACTGAGCTGATTTACCAGCGACTTTTCTTTTGTAAAAATATATAATGGGCATCGCGGACGATAGCTGCTTAGCATAAACGCAGTGTATCCACTTTGCGTCATTCCGATCAATGCTTCTGAACCCGTATCGCTTGCGAGTTTACACGCATTGTAACACACGGCATCACTTAAAAATGAAGGCGAGTGTGGTTGTGGAACGAGGTCTTCTTCACGATTGTAACGATATTCCGTTTTTTCAACTTCTAGAATGATCTTACGCATTGTTTCCACTACAAGCGGAGGATGTTTGCCAGTTGCAGTTTCGCCACTTAGCATTACCGCGTCTGCACCTTCCAGTACCGCATTGGCCACGTCAGAAATTTCACTACGATTCGGTTTAACACGATCGATCATGCTTTCCATCATCTGTGTAGCTACAATCACGGGCTTTGCACGGTGAATACATTTGCGAATGATATCGCGTTGTGCCATCGGAACTTTCTCTACGGGAAGTTCAACACCGAGATCGCCTCGCGCAACCATTACGCCATCCGATTCAACCACTATATTGCGCAAGTCTGCCAATGCCGACGGCATTTCTATTTTAGCGATTACTTTACTCTTACATTTTTTCTCAGCGAGTCGACGTTTGAGATCGACGATATCTTCTGCTTTACGAACAAAAGACAATGCAACCCAATCGACATCCTGTGTAATGATAAATTCAAGGTCTGCCAGATCTTTTTCTGTCAATGAAGGCAATGATATTTTAGTATCTGGAAGATTGACACCTTTCTTTGGTAATAACAATCCACCATAGGTAACGCGTACTTTGACTTCACCATCCGGCGTTATATCAACTACTACAACTTCGAGCTTACCATCATCAATCATGATCGTATTACCGATCTCGACATCTTCATGAAGGTTTGGATAAGAAACGTAAATCTTTTCTTTATTTCCAACCACTTTTTCTTTCGAAGTAAAAGTTAGTATATCACCTGGTTCGATCGGAAGTGCGCCATTTTCGATTTCACCAACACGTAGTTTCGGCCCTTGCAAATCGGCAAGAATGGCGATGTTATACGGTTCGCTTTTATTTATCTGGCGAATATGTTCGATGATTTTCAATTTGTCGTCGTGCGCACCATGCGAAAAATTGAGACGGAAGATATTTACTCCTGCTCTTACGAGCTCGAGTAGTTTATCGTAGGTATCACAGGCAGGTCCAACCGTTGCAACGATTTTCGTACGGTGAGCAATATGTTCGATACCTGCTTCTTTGTTCATATCGCCGTGCAGGTATTTAGTAAGATCTCTTGCCATGTGGATTACTGTTTTATTTTTATTAGGATGCCAGGATTTTGACGATTTTAAGCCAATCGTCGCTGATCTTTTGTTTTGCCTTCACCGCTTTCTCGAGAGGAGTGAAGTGCATTTTATTATTTACGATGCCGACCATTACATTATGTTTTCCTTCGCGTAGGCAATCAACTGCCTGGTAGCCCATCCGGCTCGCAATTAAGCGATCAAGACAGGTTGGTGCCCCACCGCGTTGGATATGACCTAAGATACAAACACGCGTTTCAGCCTGTGGTAAACGCTCCTGGATCACTTTTGCAACTTCGTTCGCTCCACCAAAAACTTCACCTTCTGCAACAACAACCAGGTTTACCAGTTTTTTCCGTTTTTCTTTTTCCTGGAGGGAATTGACAAGTTCTTCAATATCGGTTTTGCGTTCTGGGATCAATATATTTTCGGCGCCTGTCGCAATTCCACTGTGCAACGCGATATAGCCGGCGTCGCGACCCATTACTTCGATTATAAAAAGACGATCATGGGCATCGGCTGTATCTCGGATTTTATCGATCGCTTCAACGGCTGTATTGACTGCGGTATCAAAGCCGATCGTAAAATCGGTGCCCGCGATGTCCTTGTCGATAGTACCAGGCAAACCAATACAAGGGATATCAAATTCACGGCTAAAAATATCCGCGCCACGAAAAGAGCCGTCACCACCAATTATTATAAGGCCATCGATGCCATGTTTCTTCAGATGATTATACGCTA
>JACMLR010000487.1 GCA_014379515.1 Chitinophagaceae bacterium | reverse complement strand
TATATATCTATTACAAGGACAAGGATGATTTGATTGTGCAGATTGCCCGGGAAGAGTTTTTGAAAATGAGCGATTCGGTGATGAAAGATTTTGATACCGCATCTTCCTTTGAGGCTGGCCTGCGCTATCAATGGAAGAAACGAAGCGCTTACTTACTGGCGACACCCTACTCAATGCTATTTTTCGACCAACTAAAAAGTTCGTCTTACCAATTGAAAATATACGAGTCGAGTATCAGTGGCTTTAGGGAGGGAATGGAAAAATTTATTAAAAAGGCGATCATCAATGATGAAATATCGGCGCTACCACTGGAAGTGTTTTGGTCGATTGCGTTTGCCCCACTATATACCTTGATCCGGTTTCATCATGATGGAAAAAGTTTGGGGGGCAAACCATTTCAATTGAGCAACGAAGTGATGGAACACACATTAACGCTGGTGCTAAAAGCACTAAAAAAATAACGGATATGAGAACCGATCTCGACCAACTGCTTATTTTAAAGACCAATATTCGCTCACACGAAGAGAAAGCAATTATCGCGCGTGTATTTGATTGCAATGACATGATCGATTTTTGGACAATCGACCAGGGGGATATTGACTGTGTTCTCCGCGTTCAGTCTCCATCTCTTCAGTATTGCGATATTATTCAATTAATCAGCTCACTCGGCTTTACTGCCGAGGAACTCGAGTAAATAATATTTATGTCGAAACAAAAAATTGCCGTTGTTCCATTCACCGGGTACCAAAAGTTCGTTGTTGTAATTCTTGCGTTGCTACAATTCACTGTGATACTCGATTTCATGGTATTGTCGCCACTCGGTGATATCCTGATGAAATCGTTGGATATCTCGACGTCCGGATTCGGACTCGTGGTATCGTCGTATGCATTCAGCGCAGGAATTTCAGGAATACTTGCAGCGGGTTTTGCGGATAAGTTTGATCGTAAAAAATTGCTTGTATTTTTTTACACCGGCTTCATCGGTGGAACTTTTTTTTGCGCAATGGCTGATAGCTTTTGGGTTTTATTAATAGCTCGAATTGTAACAGGTTTATTTGGTGGTGTGATTGGAGCGATCTCGATGGCAATCATCACCGATTTATTTTCTCTCAATCAGCGTGGTCGCGTGATGGGTGTCGTTCAGATGGGATTTGCCGCAAGCCAGGTACTTGGCATTCCAATCGGACTTTATTTTGCGAATTTGTGGGGCTGGCATTCGTCCTTTTTAATGATTGTTGTGCTCGCAATTATTATAATCATACTAATCATTGCGCGATTGAAGCCCATTGATCAACACCTGGCGCTTCAGTCGGATAAATCTGCATTGCTGCATCTCTGGCATACCTTAACAAACAAACAATACCAGACCGGTTTTCTTGCCACCGCATTTCTCTCCGTCGGTGGTTTCATGCTGATGCCGTTTGGCAGTGCATACATGATAAATAATATTCACCTTACACAGGAGCAACTTCCAACGGTTTTCCTGTTAACGGGGCTCAGTTCGATCATCGTTATGCCGCTTGTTGGTCGACTTAGCGACCGGATCGACAAACTTGTTCTATTCGCCAGTGGATCCATCTTGTCAATTATCATGATCTTAATTTATACCAATCTTCCGCCCGTGCCTTTGTGGCAAGTTTGTGTCGTGAACATGATCCTCTTCATGGGAATCATGAGTCGAATGATTCCAGCAACCACTCTTACGTCGGCAATTCCGGAAATGCGTGATCGGGGTGCATTCATGAGTATTAACGGATCGCTTCAACAAATGGCAGGCGGAATTGCTGCAGTTTCTGCTGGAATGATCGTTAGGCAACGTACTCCGGCAAGCCCTCTCGAGCATTATGATATTCTTGGAATTGTTGTAGCGATTGTAATTCTCGTTTGTATTTTTCTCGTGTATCGAGTTAGTCAACTAATAAAAAAGCGAACATCCAACATTGTGTCATCCGTATCGCCCACCAATGTATCAGTCGACATTTAACACCACTCACCGCTCTAGTCCATTGTTCACAATTTTATTTTGGTATCAATTGAGTACTGAAAAAATGCTGGTTTTTGAGAATAAAGAATAAAGAATAAAGAATACAGAATACGGCAGAAGAACAAAGCCAGACTGATGAACGATCAATAGCGAAGTGAGTGAGTTTTAGGGTTTACCTCCAACTTTTTGTTGACCTTAGTCCATTTAATCATTCAAACGTTGTATTTTCTCCTGTATACTTTATTCTGAATTCTGTATTCTACACCTGCTACTCAAAATTTCATTATATTGAACCAAGGTTGCTTGTCCCACAAGGGATTGGTGACCTTTTTTGCTTTAAAACTAACTGCTATGACTGCCGACGAACTTTTGGCCCAATATATCCGGCCACAAACATGGGATGAAATGATGGCGCCCGATAATGTTCGGGATCCTTATCGTGCATTATTTCAATCGATCGGTGATCTGACATTAGAAGCGCTGCAACAAAAAGACCTTCAGGCCGGTGAACTGTTCATGAGCCAGGGCATCACGTTTACCGTATACAGCGACGACGCGGGTATCGAGCGAATATTTCCTTTCGATATTCTCCCACGGATTATCACGGGAACCGAATGGGATCATATAGAATCCGGAATCAAACAACGGCTAAAAGCACTTAATCTTTTTCTTAAAGACATTTATCACGATCAACAAATCATCAAAGACAAAATAATTCCAGCATGGCTGATCGCATCATGCCCGCATTTTACCCGTGAAGTTTTTGGTATCGATGTGCCGTTCGATATCTATGTGCATATTTCAGGAATTGATTTGATTCGTGGTGAGGATGGAAGATTTTTTGTTTTAGAAGATAACCTCCGCACCCCATCCGGCGTTTCTTATATGCTCGAAAATCGCGAGGTAACGAAACGTTTGTTTTCGGATCAACTTACGGCGAACAACGTACGGATGGTAAATAATTACCCGCTATTGCTTCACTCCATTTTGTTGTCACTTTCGCCGCGGCCAGTTAGCAATCCAACAGCCGTTATTTTAACTCCAGGAATATTCAATTCGGCATACTATGAACACACTTTCCTCGCCCGACAAATGGGAATCCCGCTGGTTGAGGGCAGGGATCTTTTAATAAGTAATCATAAAGTCTATATGAAAACAACACACGGCCTCCAACAGGTCGATGTGATCTATCGCCGTATTGATGATGAATTTTTGGATCCGCTTACGTTTCGGCCAGACAGTGCGCTTGGTATTCCCGGCTTAATTGGCGCATACCGAAAAGGAACAGTTGCAATCGTTAATGCAGTTGGTAATGGCGTTGCCGATGATAAAGCTGTTTATGCATATGTACCTGAAATGATCCGCTACTATTTAAATGAAGAACCGATATTACCAAACGTGCCGACCTATCATCTTAATGATAAAGCAGCTTCCGATTACGTGTTTGACAACATTGATAATATGGTGATCAAACGAACAAATCAATCCGGCGGGTATGGCATGCTTATGGGGAATACTGCTTCAGAAAAGGATATTGATTGTTTTCGTTTAGCGGTTGAGGATAACCCGCGTGATTTTATAGCACAACCGATTATCAAACTCTCCACTGTCCCCTGCTTCATCGATGGCCGCTTTCAACCGCGCCATGTTGATTTACGGCCGTATGCTCTCTGCGGGCCGTCTGGTATCCAGATCGTTCCTGGTGGATTGACACGCGTGGCGCTTCGTGAGGGTTCGCTTGTAGTAAATTCATCGCAGGGTGGTGGAAGTAAGGACACATGGATTATTGATTAGATTTAGAATGAATAATTGTTTAAAGCCGATTGTAGAATGCTGAGTAGAATTGCTGATTCAATGTACTGGTTGAACCGATACCTCGAAAGATCGGAAGGACTTCTTCGGATGTTACACACGAGTTATGTGCTGTCGCTCGATAAAGGACCTTATGGTTTCAATACCTGGCGGCCAATGTTACAGATCTTTGCCGGGTTGCCGGAAGAAGCAATTGTTCCATTGGAGAAAAAAACTTCAGAGGCTTTGCACCTGTTATTACTCGATACAAAGAACCTGAACTCGCTAAAAGTAAATCTCAATCGCGCACGTGAGAATGCACGTGGCATGCAAGATCATATTACAAAGGAAGTTTGGGAGCAGGTGAACCATATGTATCATCTTATCAATAACCCGAAAATAGAAAAGCAATTAAAAAGTGCGGATGCGTTGGCAGCGGTTGAAACCCTGTTAAAGAACTGTCTTTTGTATACTGGAATAACGGATAGTACCATGCCGAGAGGAATGAGCTGGAGCTTTATGAACCTTGGTAAACACATCGAACGCTGTTTGCTGACAATCGAATTAACCGATAAGCATTATCAAACAATTGGTTACGACCTGACCGAAAGCAAAGACATCTTGTATTGGCGCAGCCTTTTATTTTCGCTGTCGGGTTATGAATTTCATTTGAAAAATTATCGCAGCACTGAATATAATTACAATGTTGCTCACCAGGTAATTTTCAATCCGTTGTTTCCGCATTCAATAATGTATTCATTGATTCGACTCAAAAAATACCTCGATGATGCAGTGCGCGAGAATAATCCATCGGAAAAGTATTCGTTGCTTAAACAATTTGGCCGACTTTACAGCAACGTCGAATTTGCGGATTTCGATTGGATAAAAAGAAGCGGATTGCCCGAGTATCTCGATGAAACCAGATCAAATTTATTACAGTTCAGTCGCGCCCTAAGTCAATCTTTTTTCTCTTACACTTAAGTTTCCTACATGCCGCTTTTTAAAATACAACACATAACAAAATACGAGTACGAAAAGCCTGTCACCGAAAGTGTGAATGAAATTCGCATCTTTCCTTACCAGTCAGTTTCGCAGGAAATTTTGCAACATGATCTGATCATTACTGATCAACCGGAGGTTCACGTGTTCAACGATTATTGGGGAAATAAGACCGGCATATTCAGTATCATCAACGCGCATCGCTTGCTTGTTATCGAAAGCAAACTATTAGTGAGAACAACGTTGCCGACGGAGCTCCAGGTCAATTTTGATAGTTCATTCGAAGAGTTACAAAATGAAGTGAATGGCAAATTATTATTGTTGGAATTAAGTCGTCCTGATTTTATTAATAAGCAATCGGTCCTCAATTCAATTGCCAAAGAAGTTTACTCGCCCGGCGATAGTGTTGCGGGAGTTGTTGGAAAAAGCTGCGGTTATATTTTCGAGAACTTTCAATACATCAAAGGCATAACTACAATTGAAACCACTGTCGAGGAAATTCTTGAAACACGTGCAGGCGTTTGCCAGGATTTCGCACACGTGTTACTTCAACTTCTGCGCAGCATACAGATACCTTGTCGATACGTGAGTGGTTACATTTGCCCGAATAAAAACGGCATGCGCGGTGAAGGTGCAACACATGCATGGGTTGAAGCCTGGGTGCCAGGTTTTGGCTGGGCAGGTATCGATCCAACCAACAATGTTTGGGTAACAAACACGCATGTGAAATTGGCGGTTGGTCGCAATTTTACGGATTGCAGTCCCATCAAAGGAACATTCCGTGGTCCTGCACGGCAGGATTTATTTGTTTGGGTAAGTGTTGAATATGAAAATGGTCAAAGTTTCGAAGAAACCACACGCGTTCGAATGGATCGCGAAGCGGCGGATGAAGTCGCCTTAATGGATGAGTCCTTCGCTGCACAACAACAGTAACTATTTAATAAACACGGAAAACTTTTCTGCTATTACTTTATTGAGTGATTCCGATACGATCTCCGCAATTTTAACAGCTCCGGCATTGGTGTAATGAACATTATCGTAAAAGTATAAACTGTTTTTTGGAAGAAGATTCGCCAGGTCGACCAGGCAAACATTTTTCTCCTTACACAGACTACGGACAATATCGTTATAACGTTCGAGTACCTGCCACTCCAGTTGTCCATTACTGTTATCTCCTAGTGGGAAGGTGGAAAAATTAATTCCTGTTGCACTGTCAACAGCTGTTCCAAAAAGAAAAGGTTGTGTCATCATTACTGGAATCGTTGAATTGGCGATGCAAGTGTCAATCAATCCCAGTAAACGCTTACGATAGGGTAACAAGTATTGTTCTTGTTGGCGAAGCCGTTCTTTCATGATTGCATCCGGTACCACGCGTGATTCGGAACCCTTGAGGTCGATCATCTTATTGCCCGTGTTCACTAATTTTTGCGCGCGCCACCCGCGAACTGCATTCAATGCGAGGTTTAGTACTTCACTGTTTTCAAAGATAAAATGTTTGAAATCCGGGTAGGCGCCTTTCGTATTGAGTTTGTCATGAAAAGAAGGTTGATTACTTTCAATGTCATTGATTCCCGTTAGGAAAACCACAAGGTTCGGATGCAACTGTTTTACATGATCATTCAATAAGATTTCATGACCAAATGTTGAATGACCGTCGAGCCCGGCGTTATTCAACCAAACATCTTTACCATGTGCTTTTAAATATTCACCGAGGAGGAATGGCCAGGTTTTATCGTCGCCAAGAAAATGGCAGGCTGTCGTACTTCCACCCATGGTTATAATGGATAGGGAAGAAGGGGATCGAAGGGATAGTTCCGGACCCCGGAAGCCGATGCTATTCCGTGTATGTATTACGGCGGAATCCAGCTTTGGGTTGATGCTATTGTCAATATTCAATTGCTGATTGAT
>JACMLR010000486.1 GCA_014379515.1 Chitinophagaceae bacterium | reverse complement strand
TTTTAACAATGTGGGATTTGTAACTCCAGAACAGATTATTGTAAAGGCAGGTGATGGAACCAACATACATGCTCAACTTTTTATTGATCGTACTAAGCAGGGTAAACGACCCGGTGTGGTTTTTATGCACGGTGGCTCACATCGACAAATGTTGCTTGGATTTCATTATATGGATTATTACATCCACTGTTATGCATTTAATCAATATCTGGCGAGTAGGGGCTATGCAGTTATCTCAGTTAACTTCCGCACGGGTATTGGGTATGGTCGCGATTTCAGAAGAATAAAAAGTCAAGGACCTCGTGGTGCTACTGAATATCTGGATGTAGTTACTGCCGCTAAATATCTTCAAACACTAGCCGAAGTAGATGTTGCAAAGATTGGTTTATGGGGAGGTTCGTATGGAGGTTATCTTACGGCAATGGGATTATCGCGCAACCCCGAAATATTCAAAGCCGGGGTTGATGTGCACGGTGTTCATGACTGGTCGTTTGATGGGAATGATGCTACTAACTATTGGGGTATCAAAAAAAATGAAAAAGAACTCGCCTTAAAATCTTCTCCTTCCGGTGATATATCGAAATGGACTGCGCCTGTGCTTATGGTTCATGGCGATGATGATCGGAATGTAAACTTTCAACAGACTACTGATATGGTAGAAAAACTTCGCGACAAGAATGTGGAAGTAGAGTTGCTCATCTTACCCGATGAAGTGCATGGTTTTTTAAGATATGAAAGTTGGAAACGTACATTTGATACAGCGAAGGATTTCTTCGATCGAAAACTTAAATAATTTCAAGAGTACAATTATTAATATCATGAAACGAAGAACTTTTATAAAGCAATCGTCTTTAAAGACCTTAAGTTTAAGTGTTCTTGGCGCCATTCTGTGGGGTGGTAAAAGTTTTGCCGGTGACAAAACGATTAAAGTCATTGGGCACAGGATTGAAAGTCGGATAAAAGAGTTGGCCCAATTTGGACGCAATGAAAATGGTCACGGCTATCGCGTTGCATTTACTAAAGGTGATATTGAGGGACGTGCTTGGTTTATGGAATTAATGAAAAAAGCAGGACTTGAGGTTAGCGTTGATGCAGGCGGCAATATCAGCGGTAAGCGAAAAGGTAAAAACCAATCATTAAAACCTATTGCCTTCGGCTCACACATCGACATGGTGCCGGATGGCGGCAATTATGATGGTACGCTAGGCTCGATCAGCGCACTGGAAGTAATTGAAGTATTGAATGAAAATAAATTAGTAACTGACCATCCTTTGGAGGTAATCATTTTTGCTAATGAAGAAGGCGGAACTATAGGAAGTAAAGCGCTGGCTGGTTTGCTTACTGCTGAGGGATTAGAAAAAGTGAGCCAAAGCGGCCTAACCATGGCAGAGGGAATCAAAGCGGTTGGTGGCAATCCGGACAAAATTGAAACATGTCTCAGAAAAAAAGGAGATCTCCATGCATTTGTAGAATTGCATATAGAACAGGGTGGAATTTTGGAAAATGAAAATGTTCAGATAGGTGTAGTTGAAGGTATTGTTGGAATGATGGATTGGGACGTGACGATTGAAGGTTTTGCTAATCATGCGGGAGCTACCCCTATGAATATACGAAAGGACGCATTGCTCGCTGCATCTAGGTTAGTGATTGCAGTAAACGAAGTAATTAATTCATTGCCAGGGAAACAGGTGGGGACGGTTGGTAAGATTTCATCATACCCGGGTGCAAGCAATGTAATTCCTGGCAAGGTTGTTATGAGCTTGGAGATACGTGATTTGTCACTTGAAAAAGTGGAGACGTTGTTTGCCGAAGTTCAAAAACGCGCTGCCACGATTGCCTCTGATTCTAAAACTGAGATCAGTTTTCAACCGCAGTTTGTCATTAAGCCTGCCTTATCCAACAACTTAC
>JACMLR010000485.1 GCA_014379515.1 Chitinophagaceae bacterium | reverse complement strand
GCGTCCCGCCTGCGTATTATCGTTTGTTTGATTAGAATACCGTTCTCAAATTCAATTTTAGCTGTCTGTGTAAATTTAGACCCTTAGTGAGCCACGGAACGCCCTGGTGGCATAGTAAGATTCTGCCCCGTTGTGATACACGAAGACAGTGCTGTAACGGTAATCAGCAAAGATGGCACCACCGAGTTTTCTAATCTCAGAAGGTGTTTTCACCCAGCTCGATGTTTTCGTATCGAAATTTCCAAGTTTCTGCAACTCTCGATATTGTTCTTCCGATAAAAGTTCAATGCCCATGGCAGCAGCCATATCAATAGCGTTATTTTCCGGTTTATGTTCTTTCCTTGACTCCAGCGCTTCGCGGTCGTAACAAACACATCGGCGATCTTTAGGACTTTCCGCTGAACAATCATAAAAAATGTATTCGCCCGCCTTTTGATCATGACCAACAACATCCGGTTCACCGCCAGTTCTTTCCATTTCATTGAGCGTCCACAGTTTTTCAGTATTAGCTTCCAGCTTTGCTTGTACTTCAGCCCATTCAAGACCTTTATGGCGGTTCCTGTTTTTCTCAAAACGGGATTTCAATGCTCGCAGTAGTTCTTCATGTTGTTCTGGTGACAACTCCTTTTTCGTTACGTTTGACATAGTTTTTTTCAAGCTCGATTACCTTCGCTGCGGAATCATTCCAGCAAGTCCCATCCCGCTTCAATTCTTCGGTCACCGGACAGTCAAAGAATGATCATTCTCAATTTCTCCAATTCTTTCTGCCACTATCTTTCGTGACTCAGGTCGCAAAAACCAGGATGCTATCGCTATGCCGCAAATAACTAGTGGAGCAATAATGTGTGCTGTTGAATCGCCAACAGATGCGCGAGCTGCCGCAGCGCCAGTCAGGTTGAAAACAATGCCGGCATAAGCCCATTCCTTGAGCAAAGGGAAACGGGGGACAAGAATGGCGATTCCTCCCAGAATCTTGCAAAAGCCGAGGATCTGCCAAAAATAAGCCGGGAAGCCGAGATACGCATCCATCGGTTGGTTGCCGGTCATTAACCACAATCCGCCTGAAAAAAGTATGAACGCTAACAAAGCAGTGCTAATCCAATACCAAATGCCTTTGCTTCTTTTGTACTCGTTTTGTTCGATTCTCATTTTATTTCTCCTTGTTATATTGCGTTATCTTAATTTGCTTACTACGTCTTGCAATCGGTTATGTGCCATATTTAGCCCCCACGCAAAGGGCAGCTGCAGCGTTTGGTCTCTGAGCGCGACTGATCTATAAACGATATGCATGTTGAGTTTGCTGGTGTCGTCGTTAAGTTTTTCAAATTCTAAGAACTCAAGCTGGATTCCAAAAGGTGTATTCTCCATTTCAAATGTCCGTGTGATTCTCCGGTTCGGGCTAAACTCGTGGATGACCCCGTTGAACCCGTATTTGTTTCCCTTTGGATCGGTTGTTTCAAATTGGTAACTGCCGTGCTTTTTATTTTCAAGTTTCAGCACTTTCGTTCCCATCCATTGCTCAACAATATCTAACTCCGTATATGCTTTAAAAAGTAATTCCACAGGCAAATCAAATTCCCTGGTTATCACTATTTCCTGTTTGCCGTCTTCGGCAT
>JACMLR010000484.1 GCA_014379515.1 Chitinophagaceae bacterium | reverse complement strand
TGTATGTTGCTTATAAATATTATCAGTCACTATTTCGCAAAATTTGTAATACGCAACCATCGGCAATACTTGAAACAAGAATCAGGATACCAAACTATCATAAGGCAATGATTCTTGTGAGAGCAGGCGTTAAGAATCAATTGAAATTAATCTAGTGAGATCCCGCATGAATAACGAAGTTATTTTGGTAAACGAAAAGGATGAGCCTGTTGGTTCGATGGAAAAATTGCGAGCTCATCAAGAGGGGCTGCTACATCGTGCTTTCAGCGTTTTTATTCTCAATGATGCGGGGGAGATGCTGTTACAACAAAGAGCTCAGACCAAATATCATAGTGCGGGACTATGGACAAACGCTTGCTGCAGTCATCCGCAACCCGGGGAAGACACAATCACTTCTGCCGTTCGGCGATTGCAGGAAGAACTTGGGTTCACGACAACGCTTAGCCCTTTGTTTTCATTTACTTATCGTAGTAGCTTTGAAAACGGGCTAATAGAACACGAATACGATCATGTATTTGTCGGTTATCACGAAGGTCACATCAATGCAAATCCCGCAGAGGTAATGTCCGTTGCTTATAGATCGATTGAAGACATTCAACAATCATTGGACTCTAACCCCGAACTATATACCACCTGGTTTCATATTGCTTTGCCAATGATGGCAGAATGGCTGCAGCAGAAAATGCCTGCATCAGCAGGATTGATAAAGTAAATCTTACCAATGCAAATCTTACTATATATACTAGTGTTATTTGGAACTTTCTTACTCATGGAAGGTATTACATGGGCCACCCATAGATTTGTGATGCATGGTTTTCTCTGGTATTTGCACGAAGATCATCATCGCACGCGTCCGGGATTTTTTGAAAAGAATGATGCGTTCTTCGTCATATTTGCGATCCCAAGTTTTCTTTGTATTCTCTTTGGAACGCTCGGTGAAAAATACTGGTTGCAGGCAATTGGTTTTGGTATCATGGCATATGGTGTTGCTTATTTCCTTGTGCATGATGTCATCATTCACCAGCGATTTAAATGGTTTACCCGGTCTAAGAGCACATACGTGCGTGCCATCCGGTGGGCACACAAAATGCATCACAAACACCTCGATAAACAGGAAGGTGAATCTTTCGGAATGCTGTACGTGCATAAAAAGTACTGGCAGAAAGTTCGCCGCGACCGCAAACTGATGGCTGCCCAAACAGTTGAATACGCCCCCGCTGAACAATCAAACTAAAATACCGCACTACGATTATATTATTGCGGGTGCCGGCGCTGCTGGTCTCAGCCTGCTCATGCGCATGCTCGATTCGCCTTTTTTTCAACAAAAACGAATTTTGATAGCCGATAAATCGGTGAAGAATGTGAATGACCGGACCTGGTGTTTCTGGGAAAAAAATGCCGGCTATTTTGAAAACATTGTTTTCAAAAAGTGGGAATCACTTCGATTCTTTAGTGACCGATGGAGCGACGAACTTCAGCTGGAAGGATATCAGTACAAGATGATCCGAGGCATCGATTTCTATAATCATTGTTTTGCCAGAATTCAATCCAGCCCGCTTGTCGACTTCCGCCAGGGTGAAATTAAATTTGTAACAGTAGGAGAATGCACTTCGGTATTAATCGATGGAAAAGAAGTATCGACGGGCAATTCCACCGTGTTTAGCAGTATCCCGGCGGAACGTTCTGCTGGTTCACTGGAATTGCTTCAACATTTTAAGGGTTGGATCATAGAAACAAACGAGCCGGTCTTCGATCAATCAACCGCCACATTAATGGATTTTAGAGTTCCCCAAAATAAGGGAACGACTTTTTGCTACACGATGCCCTTTTCTACAACAACTGCACTCGTTGAATACACGGTATTTAGTGAAGAGTTGATCAGCGTTCCGGATTACGAGTCCGGGCTTCGATACTATATCGATTCAGTTTTGAAGATTCGCAATTACCGTATTGTTGAAGAGGAATATGGCATCATTCCAATGACGAATGCAAATTTGCCATTTCTGAATCGCGGGATTTATTACATTGGAACGGCTGGAGGACAAACAAAACCGTCCACAGGGTATACATTCCAATTCATTCAAGGTCAAAGTGAACTTATCGTTGATATGATCAGCAAAGGAAAAACCCTGATCACCTTACCTTCCATTCCCAAACGATTTCAGTTTTACGACAGCGTATTGCTGCAGTTGCTCAAGGAAGGTCAGCTTCCCGGGAATGAAATCTTTTCCCGGCTGTTCAGCAGAAACAAAGCATCCTTGATTTTCAAATTTCTTGACAATCAAACCAATATTCGCGAGGAGCTTTCACTTATCAGTACGCTACAAATCCGCCAGTTTTTTAAGGCCGCGCTGAAACAAGCAAAATGAACAGTCCATTCATTGAAATTTTCGGCAATCAAATCAAGGAGAAATCTCGTTTAACTTCCTGAAAGCGAATACTTGCCCATTT
Organism: Chitinophagaceae bacterium; assembly: GCA_014379515.1. Taxonomy (GTDB): domain Bacteria; phylum Bacteroidota; class Bacteroidia; order Chitinophagales; family Chitinophagaceae; genus Endoryza. The sequence goes on along the minus strand of JACMLR010000484.1, from coordinate 11,041 downwards.
GGCACATTTCGCACATTTCGCACATTCCCCCAGATTATCGAAGTGTTTACCCTCATTACCATTTCTCTATTCCTCCTAGATCTGAAAATTTACATTGCGTATGCGCCTATTTGGCAATATAATTGCACGTTGCACCGCTTTATCAGCACCATGTTTAAATCAACCTTACGCCTTTCCAAAACGAGGATTTTTGTTTTCGTCTTTCTGTTTATTGTTTGTGCCTCTGCCGCTGTGAAGGCACAGATAAACTACAGTGCAAACGAGTTTGGAAGAGTCCCCGCATACAATAGTTATTTTCAATACGGTTCAAACATGGGGTACTACGGTCCTTCATGGGACAATAATTCGTTGTCTGATATTGCTTCAGGTAATGCGTCGAGGAATATTCCAGGGGTCGGCTCTATGTCGTATCGTATTCCGTTGCCGGAAGAATTTCTGGATTATTGGGGATATGATGTAGCGATTGGTCAATTCAATCATTATGCTCAAAACGGAGCAACGGATCATACGATTTTTTTAACTGCGCCAAGTGCGGGCCACCGCGACATGACGCGATACAATGGTTGTGGTGAATCTACATGGATGTGGCAAAATATGTATTCGTCCATTTGGGATGGCGGTGCAAACGGAACACCGGTCAATGAAAATAACTATTACGCGCTCTATGTTTATAAAACAGTACTACGTTATGGCAATTTTGTAAGATTTTGGGAGATATTGAATGAGCCGGATTTTGATACTGGCGGTAATGGATGGAAGGCAGCTGGTCAGCCTGGTAACTGGTGGGAGAATTTGCCGACTCCATGTGACCTCTACAACATGCGCGCCCCGATTTTTCATTACATCCGCCTGCTTCGCATTAGCTATGAAGTGATCAAATTTCTAAAACCGAATGATTATATCACGGTTGGCGGTCTTGGTACACCTTCTTTCCTCGACTTAATCTTGAGATTGACCGACAATCCAGCGGGTGGTGCAGTAAGCGCTGAGTTTCCTTTAAAAGGCGGTGCTTATTTCGATGTGCTGAGTTATCATAGTTATCCAATGTATGCGCTCGAATTTTGGGATAACAGCATTAATAATTTCGGATACAAAAGACATTCCGATGCAGCTGCTGATGAATTCATTAAGGTTAAGACAACCATGGAGCAGGTGTTATTTAGTTATGGTTACAACAACAGCTTATATCCCCTTAAGCATGTTATTTGTACAGAAAACAATATTCCGCGCAGAGAATTTGGAACGTATATCGGTTCCGATGTTGCGCAACGTAATTATGTAATGAAGGCATTGGTGCAAGCCCAGGTTAACAACATTCGCCAATACTATATTTTCACATTGGGTGATGGAAAAACACCAGCAGAAGCTGGGCATGCATATGAAGTTATGGGTTTGTACAGTAAACTCGAAGGAGTGGGACCAATACCAAACAACAATTATGGGCAACAGTATAATCAGTCAGGCGTCGGTTTCAGAACAACTTCAGAAATACTGAGAAACCATAGTTATGATCGGACGAGAAGCACGGCAATGAATTTACCAGCAGGAATTGCGGGCGGTGCTTTTCGAGATACAACCGGTCAATTTGTTTATGTCTTATGGGTGAAAACAACGGTCGACAAAGTGGAAAATGCTTCTGCTACTTATACTTTTCCGGCTGCAATGAACATCGCTCCATTAATGATTCGCAAAGAATGGGATTTCTCAACCAGTCGCGCGGTTGCGTCGATACCTTCATCACCAATCACATTGACTGCATCACCGATATTTCTCACAGAAAACCTACAGGTTGTCCCACTTCGCGAAGGGGATAGTGTTCGAATCGCTGCGGAGAAAAAACTGGCTTTGCAGATTTATCCAAACCCAGCCTCAAAGTTAGCGTCTCTTAAATTCACATTGACTGCACCAGCGAGGGTGACCATCAACATTTTTGATGTGGATGGCCGATTGGTTAAATCGGTTCCAACTGGAGTACGATACGGTTCGGGAACGCATATCGTTCCAATCAATGGTATTGCAGCGATGCCAGCAGGCGTGTATTATTGTCGCTTTGAAACCGAAATTGTTCAGATCATGAAAAAGCTGACAATCACCCGATAAGAATCAAATTTTTCGAGATAAGGCACTATATTTTCAAGGCCAGCGTTTACACGCTGGCTTTTTTGTCTATGCAGTTTGCCAAAGGTTTGCAAATAAAGCCTTAGAACTTCAAATATGTGGGAGCAGGGTATATGATTGCCTCAACCCAATGAGTATGTTTATAACGAAAAGCAGGATTATCAACTTCTGCATCAACCCCCAAAACAAGAAACATGAATAAATTTAAATCGATGATGATTGGCGCTGCTGTTCTCCTGTCTTTACAGGCTGTGGCGCAAAAACCTAAAGTGCCTGCAAAGGGCATCGGTCAAAAGTATGGTTGTACTTCGATCATGCAAGCTCCAAAAATTAATTCTTTTGATACGTCGGCGGGTTCGCGTGGTCTTGTTGATCCATATTATTTATGGGATAACGGATCAACGCTGAAAGTGAAATTCCTTGCTGGCAGTCCGGCAATGCAGGAAAGAGTAAAATCATTTGCGAAAGAATGGGAGCAACATGCGAACCTGAAGTTCGACTTTGTTGAATCCGGTGAAACAGATATCCGCGTAAACCTCGATAATAAAGGCGGTCACAATTCCATGATTGGCCAGGTTGCATCCGGAATTGCACAGGAGGTAAAAACAATGAACTTCGATACAACAGATTTCGCATCTGCTGATGCGATGCACCGTACTGTACTACACGAATTTGGTCATGCTATTGGTCTACTCCATGAGCACTACAGCCCATTGGCAGGTATTCCATGGAATAAAGATCTGGTGTACAAAGAATTGGCGCAAAGCCAGGGCTGGGATAAAATGACTGTGGATGTTAACCTTTTTCAAGAGTATGCATTGACCTATACACATGGTACATCCTATGATAAAACATCTATCATGCATTACCCTGTTTTAGCAAGATGGACAACAACCGGGTATGCCGTTCCATGGAACAATCAACTATCGGCTGGCGATAAAATGCTGGTGACTGCGTTGTATCCGAAAGGTGGCGTAAGAGCAACTGAGGTGCCAAGGTTTGTGGTTACTAACTATACAAAAATGAATGTGGTAACAAGTGCAGAAAAGCAGGGATTGCTACTTTATCCATCATTCAATATTAAAACTGCAGGTGCAGATGGACAGGTATACTTTACTGTATTTTTCTATGATGAAGCAGGAAATCCAATTATGGATAATAATGAGAAATATAATATCAGTAACGTGGTTGCGACATATAAATCATTCAAGTTAGTTGCTGGTAAAACGTTGTCTGCAAATAAAAACCTACCAACAGATTTCGAATTGTTTATTCCATTTTCAGAATTACCGGTAGACGCTGGCGCGAAAATTAAGGCAGTGTTCAAAGCAATTCTTGTTGATGGAAAGGAATTAAAAATGCTTTACTCTTCAACCCCGGTAAACTTTAGTGTTATCCGTTAATCGTTAAACCCGACTTATGCAAAGAGGCCGTCTCAAAAAAGACGGCCTCTTTTATTTTTGTTGGGTATACGAGCCAGTTGAAAAGAATATTGAATATAGAATGTCGAATATAGAATTTTAACCGCTCCAATATGGCCGCAAACGATACAGACAGTATCGATTTAATGAATGGAACTGAGCGGATGATTTATCATTTGTTATGAACATGACTCAACTGACCGTTGTCTCAAAATTTGAAGCAAGCGCTGAGAGCTCAGCATTTTTCAACCCAGAAGAGATACGCTGTAATATATTCTTACACCTTCTAGCCTCGCGATCGTGATTCGGTTAGTCTGTGCCGTGAGTATGGGTCATTATCATAAGTGCTCACCAGCAAACCTCAAACAAACCTTTGTGATAGCGGATAATCTGGGTCGCCGATTAAATTGAGCACTGTTCATAGCTCAAGTCTCGAACTATCTTTCAGTTCGTACACTATTTGAATCGCCGATTAAGGATAAAACTTGTCACCGCAAGAAGCTCCGAAGGAGCGCAGTATTTCAGCCCAGGGTGTAAGCCCTGGGTACAACGAAAACATTGAGTTTACAGCGCTGAAGGCGCGCAGTATTTCAATGTGTATGATACCGACTCAACCACGTGCTCCAGGGTTTCGAAGAAAGAATTGCTTTCTTAATCCCTCATCTAGTTTTTGTTTTGTATCAGGATAGTGTTTTTCATCCATCAACCCGACAATTTTATCAAAGTCTTGTTTTAAAAATTTATTTGTACCGGTTAAGCGTTCAGCATTACTGGTTACTTCTCTTGCATTGATCTTCTCCGGGTTATAAATCAAATCTTCAATATACGAAAGCGAGTATACCGAATCTTTATCGCTGTGACTTGAAATTTCAACATCGAAAAAACCGCGATCGTAAGTATAAAGCAGCATAAAAGGAGCGCCGGTTAATACAACCATAAAACTTCCGGCCATTTGCGGACGATGCAGCTCTTTGGTTACTTGAAATCCATAATCAGAAATTAAGAACTGAAAAAGCTCGTAACGATTTTCGTAGTGGATTCCGACTTCCATAAATATTGCGGTATGTGTTTGTAAAGATACAGCGATCGTACATCCATCCAAGATAGGTTTCACCCGTTAATTGATCGGCCAGGGCGATGAAAAAAAACTGTGTGACAACAATTGGTGTCTCTTTATGTGTTTATGGATGCAGTTTAACAATCCTGGAGAAAATTCTATTGCAAGCGATTTGATACCGGCGTGCGACTATTATTTGTTAGATGTCGATTAATAGGTAAGTAGATTTTTTCATTATAGGCCGATTGATACTGGCGTTCCACGCCATGGAAAGAAACGACATTGTTGCCATTCAAAGAAAGGAAAAAACCAACTTTGCGATGATGAAAAAAGGAAAAAATATAGGGTTGTAACGCTGGATATAAAGGATGCAGGTTTGTAACGGTGATTATCATGTGATAAACAACCTTCGCCCCCCGGTGGGGCCCTCCCCTCCCCCTCCTTCCAACCAACCATGTTAGCCCGCATCAATGAGGAGCCCGTTCATTTTTGCAATCTCTTGTCAATTAGCAAAAACGTCCTCACACAATTTGTGCATCTCTCCCTCACATGATAATCGGAATTCCGCGGATCCCGGTTTGGAAAATTGAATTGTAAATATCGCTCGCGGACAAGCTGGACCAATGGGAAGAAACGGAAATTAAATGGGAAAAAAGACCACAACTTTATCTTCTAATAAACTATAAAAGGGTCACAACCGTTTGAGACTACCTTTAGTGCGCGGCGGCGCAGCGTCAGGTAAAGCCTATTTGAATCGAGCAATTCACAGGTACTGCTATTCAATGCTCAACCCGATCGAATAAAATATGCTCGCAAAGCCGCAATACCGCAAAGAGCAGCCGCAATAGGAAAACGCTTTGAGTAAAGGAATTCGCACATTAGTCATTCGCAATTCGCACATGCTCCTACTGATGACGATGAAGATTTTCGCAAAGGTTTTTCTCGCGGCATTCTTCTCATCGCACTAACCAAGGACCTCCTGAATAATGCTAATCGTTTTCATCGTACCAAAATCCGTAACATGATAATTATAAAATGAATGATATGCCGCAATCAACGCGCGTCGTTTATCCTGGCTGATTTTGATTTCAACAAGTTCTCTCGGGTGTTGAACCTTTAAAAATTGCGATATGATCGCACTTAATGGCTCTTCAAGTATGTTGGGGTGGAGTGGACGTTCACGAACAAATGAACCTTCATATAAGTCCAAAACGTTGTGTTCATCATCATAATTATCAGTTAAGCGGAAACCAAAAAAGCTGGTAAGATGCGATGCAAAAAACAAAGGGTAGTTCGCAACGATTGCAGCATCCGCGCTGTCGAGATGAATAAATGCATCTTCTAAAAAATAAAATAATTCGGGATTGGGCTCTGGTTGCTTGAGTGTTTTTTGTAACAACTCGATCATGAACAAGGCCACACTATTTTTTATGACGTCAAAAAGGATGTGTTGATAGAGATAGGCCCATTTAAATTCTTTAACACGTTGAATGGTTTTAAGATCGTTGTGATACACGATCATATCCAGGATTGCCGACGGCTGGAAGTAAGATGCTTTCGCGCCTGATCTTTTTGTGGCTGCACGAACTCCATTTAAAATGTATGATTGAATTCCAAATATCTCGGTATAGGCAGAGACAATCAAACTCGTTTCACCGTATTTGACAGCGCGAAGAACTATTCCTTTTGTATGGTGTACAGTTGCCGGCACGTTATCTCCCTATAAATACAATTTTACCAACCATCTTTTCTTGTTTCGTTTCATCACTGATCAAGAGCAAGTAGATGCCAGTCGCGATGGTTTGTCCCTTGTAGTTTTTGCCATTCCAGGTCGCTTGTCCACCCTGTGCTTTTGTTTGATAAACAAGTCTGCCATCCAGCTCTGTAATTTTTACGATTGAATTTGCTGGGACTCCCCGGATAGCGATCGTTCCATTGTATCCCGGTGGCACGGGGTTTGGAAAAACCAATACACCAGGAGAATTGTTTTCATTTGCTTCGGTTGCTGTACCACGATAGGAAACTATTCCTTTCATTGTCGATAAAAAAACTTCACCGTTTATTCCATTGATCGCAATTTGACGAACATCGTTGTCGGGGAGCGGACTGTTGTCAACGGTAAATCTTGAAATTGTTTTTTCGGCGTCACTGCTTATTAACCAAACGCCATTCTTTGTCCCGATCCACTTTCTGTCGGCACCATCAACTGCAATACATTGCACCTTTTCACTACTAAACAAATATCCAGCGAAATTATCTTGTTGAACTACGGGCAGAATCGCCTCGCAACCTCGTGTGGAAAATATTTCCTGGGGACATTGAATGATTCCGATTCCTTTGCTTGTTCCGACCCAAATAAAATTATTTTTATCTTTTGCGATTGAAAGCACATTATTGTCCGGCAGATTTCCGTTGCCTATGCCTTTCAAATACCATTTCCATCGATCGTCACCAGGATTTTCAATCGTCGCTCCATGATTGAAGACAATTAATCCCTGGCCATTCGGTGCGACAATCCACTTTTGATCCAATTCATCGATAACAATTTTTCCAACTGCGTTATCAGCAATAGGAAAGGGGACATCAAATGAATTCCAATCACCATCTTTTTTTCGGCGATGCAATTCGCGGGCAGAACTATAATTTGAAATCCAAAGATTTTCTTCGCTATCAAATGCAAGTCCTCCAATGCGATATTCACCTGTCGCAAAAAAAGGAGGTAGTAACGGTGAGGTTTGTTTATAGACAATTGTTTTTCCTTCGTTATTTAAATTGACAAGACCACCCCCAAACGATCCGCCCCAAACGGTTTTATCACTTCGATCAATCGCTACCGTGATGATATCGGGAAGTGAATCGAATGCCGGAATTGTTGCTGCATTGAAATTGGTCCATAAGTCATTTTCAAACTTAAATAAGCCATTTTTATTTTTAGTTGGTTGCCAGGTATCGGTCACAGTCCCCGCAGCCACCCATAGCGCGCCATCTCTGAATACCATCTCGCCTGTTGCAACTGAGGTGGGAGAGTTCGGTAGATAAGATTGGAAATTATTGTTTTCAAATTTGGAAAGTCCTGCACTTTCATCTGCAATCCAATACACATTTTCTTCCGCGCTATTCAAACGCGGTTGTTTAATGAAAGCTGCATGTTGAAGAATGTTTTCAATCTGCGCACCGGCGGTTAAAATCACAACACGCGCGCTGTTATTCTGACTTTCACTCAACAGGATTTTATTATTGGCTGTCTGAATATGCGTGATGGCGAATCCATCGCGATAGAATAGCGACCATGCATTTCCCGCCTGCGCAAACAGTGTGTCATTTTTCAGTGCAACAATCACTGAGCCGTTATTTAGAACATTCGCTACGTTACCTGCTGGTATTCCTTCTGCTTCGGTAATTAGCGTCCAATTACGATAATCGGAAAGATTAGGCCCATTGAGAGCAGCTTTTTTTAAACCTTCTTCTGTGGCAGCATATATAAATTGGGCATCCGTCGTAACAGCGTTAACCCTTGTTCGGCTCCCAACTGAGCCAATCACATACGTTTCTTTGACTTCTTTGCTTGCTACATCGACAACAACAATTCCGAGGCCCGTAGATAAATAGGCCCTTCCTGCGACAATGTAAATTTGATTGATAATCTTGTTACCCGGTTGAGTCGCATTTTTTAATGCAGAGATCGCCCGAACGCCTGTTGAATTTAAAATGTCGATCCCACTATTACTATATGCAATCACGAGGGAGCTGGTGGTCTCGTCCCATGCAATTGCATTTACTCCGGTTTCAGTGAGGCCATTAACTTTCGACCAGCGAGTGATTTCATTGTCAGTTTTGTCGAGAGAAAACACACTATACCTCGTGGCACACCAGATTTTCGTCGGGGAAATAACTACCTGTATCGCGTTCGAATAGGGTAAATGTTCGCGCCAGCCACCCACGCCGAAAATCTGTGCATCCGACCGGCGGGGGCTTACAAAAATGCAGAGAAAAAACAGCAACCGGTAAATGCGCATAACTCAAAGTTAGTCAGCAAATGGTGAAAATTAATCTTCTATAAGCCCAGTAAATTGAGTTTCTTTGCAGCTCATCAACAGCGATCGATATGTGGGCAAAGCTGGGCAGATTTATTCTCTCCTATAGATGGATTTTATTGATCCTAATACTCGGTGCCACGGCTTTTTTTGGATGGCATGCATCCAAAGTTGAACTCAGTTACGAATTCACCCGCGCAATTCCTTTGGATAATCCAAAGTACCAGGCATACCAGGCTTTCCGTAAGAAGTTTGGAGAAGATGGAAACATGATGGTAATAGGTGTACAGACGGACAAGTTTTTCCAGGCGGATTTTTTCAATGCATATGCTGGTCTTGTTAAAGAGTTGAAAGTAATCCCAGCTGTCGAAGATATTTTGAGTGTGCCTGCAGCAACCAATCTTATAAAGGATACCCTGACCGAAAAATTAAATGCTGTGCTTGTTTTTCCTGATTCGGTTTATACGCAATCGAAACTAGATAGTAATGCATCGGTTTTTTTATCACTTCCATTTTATCGTGGTCTCTTATATAATGCCGAAACGAAAACGTACATGCTCGGTGTTCGCATCAACAAAGATGTACTGAACTCGAAGCGACGCAACGATGTGGTGGGCGCGGTGTTGACTGCTGCAAAGGAATTTGAGAAAAAGCAACAGATTAAATTTCATTATAGCGGCTTACCATTGATCCGAACGAATATGGCAACAAAAATTGCCAATGAAATGAAATGGTTCCTGTTTGGTTCAGTCGTTTTATCTGCGTTTATCTTGTTGTTGTTCTTCCGTAGTTTATCTGCGATGTTCCTATCGATCTCGGTTGTAATCATCGGAGTGCTGTGGAGTGTTGGTACCATTCATTTGATGGGTTACAAGATCACCCTGCTTACCGCATTGATTCCACCACTCGTTGTAGTTATCGGAATTCCGAATTGTATCTACTTCCTTAATAAATATCATACTGCTTACAAGGATAAGAAAGAAAAGAAGGCTGCGTTGATTGAAATGATCAGCCGAATGGGAATTGTAACGTTGTTTTGTAATATCGCCGCTGCAATTGGATTCGCTGTTTTTGGCCTCACAAAAAGTGCTATCCTGAATGAGTTCGGTATTGTTGCAAAATTAAATATCATGGCGCTGTTTTTCATCTCGATTATAATTATACCTGTTGCGCTTAGTTTTCTTCCGCCGCCAAAACCGCGTCATACAAAATACCTTGATAATAAATGGTTGCTGGTTGTTCTCGATAAACTCGAAGCCTGGAGCCTTCACCATCAAAAACTGATTTACGGTGTAACAGTGGTGATGTTAATTGCTGCTGGTCTCGGGATGTTACGTCTTGAATCGAAAGGTTTTATCGTCGACGATCTCCCCAAAACCGATCGAATTTATACCGACCTCAAATTCTTCGAAAAACATTTCCGTGGTGTTATGCCGCTCGAGATTGTGATCGATACAAAACAAAAAAACGGGCTTCGGAAAAATACTCTTCAAACAATTGCACGCATGGACTCGTTGTCGCAGTACATCGCCGCTCAACCGGAAATGGCTCGCCCACTATCAATTGTGGAAGGGATGAAGTTTGCAAAACAAGCATATTACGACGGTGACAGCGCAAACTATAGTATGCCGAATTCATTCGATATTGCTTTTCTCTCCCAATATCTCGGTACGAGAGACGATAGCACCGGCAAGGAAAATAATTTCACGCGAATAATCCGGTCGTTCATGGATAGCTCGCGACAGCAGGCACGCATTAGCGTTAGTATGGCGGATGTTGGCAGTCATCGCTTACCGGAAATTTTGAAAGCGATCGAAGATACCAGCCGGAAGTTGTTTGACACCGCTCAATACAGGGTCGAACTCACGGGAACCAGCATCACATTTTTGGAAGGCAGCGCATTTATCATCAATGGTCTTAAAGAAAGTATTTTTTGGGCATTCCTGCTGATCGCAGCTTGTATGCTTTACTTGTTCAGGTCATTCAAAATTCTTATTTGCTCACTCATTCCTAATATCATTCCGCTTCTTGTGACTGCCGGTGTTATGGGTTGGGTAGGAATTCCAATCAAGCCGTCGACTGTACTCGTATTCTCCGTCGCACTTGGTATTGCAATCGATATCACGATTCGCTTTCTTGTAAATTATAAGCAGGAGTTACAGCGAAGTGAAAAAACAAAGCAAGAGATTGTAATCGATACCATTCACAAAACAGGTATCAGCATCATTTACACCTCACTCGTATTGATTGCAGGCTTTGTAATCTTTTGTTTTTCCGGTTTTGGCGGAACACAGGCGTTAGGATGGTTGACATCTTTAACGTTGGTGATGGCAACGCTCACGAATCTTATCTTTTTACCTGCACTGCTTTTATTGTTTGTACGGGATAAAAAGCCGAAGGTTGAAAAGGTT
>JACMLR010000483.1 GCA_014379515.1 Chitinophagaceae bacterium | reverse complement strand
TAGTAATTCTCGCATCTAATAATAAATCAAATATCGACAGTGCTTTTATTCGCCGTTTCAATGCAATTATTCATTTTCCTTTTCCATCACCGCAGGAACGCGAAAGAATCTGGAGAGTCGCATTTCCACCAAAAGGAAGTCTCGATGATCAACTGGATCTCCAATCACTTGCAACGAAATACGAACTAAGCGGTTCTGCTATTGTCAGCGTTCTTCATTATGCATCCTTGCAAACAATCTATCGCAACAGCACGGTTCTCTGCAAAAAAGATGTTCTGGAGGGAATTAAAAGAGAGTATGAAAAGGAAGAACGTGTCTTCCACAAGTAAATACTCGGGGAATAACAACTTGTCAATCCTTTTTTTATAGCCCGTTTAACACAAATAAGCCTTGAAAATATCTTCTTTTGTATCTTTCAGACCTCAAAAGAAAATATATGCGTGGAGTACCCATTTTTTTAGTTCTGATTACGATAGCCACAGTTGGATTTGCCCAGCCAGATCGCTGGCAGCAACGCGTTAAGTACACGATGGATGTGAATGTTGATGTGACCACCAACAGGTTCACAGGTAAACAAATACTTCAGTACACAAACAATTCTCCTGATACACTTACTAAGCTGTTCTATCATCTTTATTTCAACGCGTTTCAGCCAAATAGCATGATGGATGAGCGAAGCCGCGAGCTTGGCAAAACGCGTGTAGGTCGTGGGCAGGATTGGGACTCGCGCGTTCGTGATCGTATTGTGAATTTGAAGCCGGATGAAATTGGGTATCAAAAGATTCTTTCGCTGAAAATGAATGGTGTTTCACAACCATACGACATACAGGAAACGATCCTTGTTGTAAATCTCGTAAAACCAATTCTTCCAAAAACTACTGTTTCGCTTGATATGAATTTCGAAGCGCAAATACCGGTACAGATCCGCAGAAATGGGAGAGACAATCCGCAAACCGGCGTTAAATATTCAATGAGCCAGTGGTATCCGAAGTTGTGCGAATATGATTATGAAGGTTGGCATCCTACACCATATATCGCCAGGGAATTTTATGGTGTCTGGGGGGATTACGATGTGAAGATCACCATTGACAAAAGTTATATCCTTGGTGGTACAGGTTATTTGCAAAATGCAGCCCAGATTGGTTACGGCTATGAAGCCGAAGGCCAGAAAGTTACCCGTCCCGCAACAACAAACCTAACCTGGCATTTCCAGGCACCAAATGTTCATGATTTTATGTGGGCTGCGGATCCTGAATATAAACATCTCGTAAGAAAAATTCCGAATGGTCCAACTATTCACGTGCTTTATAACTACAAAGCGAACGATGGCCGCAATGATACTTTATGGAATGATGTTGCCGATGCTGCTGTTACTGTTTTACCATTTATTGAAAAGAATTTTGGTGCCTACCCATATAAACAATATTCGTTTATTCATGGCGGTGATGGTGGAATGGAGTATCCAATGGGAACGCTGTTAAGCGGTCCCAGCCTCGGGACTGCATTTCATGAATGGATGCATACCTGGTATCAGATGTTGATGGGAACAAATGAAAGTCTGTATGCATGGATGGATGAAGGATTTACTGATTGGGCGACACACCTCGTTAGTGCCTATTACCGCGACAATGTTACAAGAAAAAAAATAGCATCCAATCCAGTAGCGTTGAAACGGATGGATTCTGTTTCGGGATTGCTTCCAAAAGATCATTACGGCTCCTACGGTTCGTATTTCAGCCTGGTTAAAAGTGGCTTGGAAGAACCATTGACAACACATGCCGATCATTTCAATACTAATTCTGCTTATGGCGCTGCTGCTTATTCTAAGGGTGCGGTGTTCCTTGAGCAACTTGGTTATATAGTTGGCGCACCTGTGCGGGATAAGATCTTGCTTGAATATTATCGTCAGTGGCGTTTTAAACATCCGAATGTAAACGACTTTATGAGAATTGCTGAAAAGCAGAGCGGGATGAAGCTTGATTGGTACAAAGAGTATTTTGTAAACAGTACAAAGACGATTGATTATGGAATCGATAGTCTTTGGGAAGAAGGTGGCAAATCAAAAATTCGCCTGAGACGAATCGGAAAAATGCCAATGCCGCTTGACGTTACTCTTGAATTCAAAGACGGTACAAAACAACTTTGTTATATTCCACAATACCATATGTTCGGTGCAAAAGCTGCAGAAGATAAAACTCCACGGACGGTTTACGCACCATGGAAATGGACGCATCCGGAATATATTTTTGAAATCGATCGTCGGTTGATCGACTTGAAAGCGTTGGAAATAGATGCTTCCCGCCGGATGGCAGATTTGGAGCGCGGAAATAATCGACTTGAGATTCCTGGTAATTAAGAATTGAGATAAATAGCAAAAGCCCTGGCCGATGCCGGGGCTTTTGCTTAGAATAATTCAAGGTTAGCGATCCATGATCCAGAAATAAGCTAAGAAAGGTTTAATGATTGACGATAGTTGATCAGCACTCAGACTGTAAATGTAGCTCGGATTATCGCTGACAGCAATACCACTTTGGTGGTAGTTGTCACAAATTTTTGTCAAAAACCACTTAGGCCAGTTGCTTAGCGGCCAAAGAATTTGTTGATGGCCTCGACCCGATTATTGACGTGCAGCTTCTCATAAATATGATAGACATGTTTGCGAACTGTCTCCTGGCTGATGAAAAGTTTGGCGGCAATCTCTTTATACAACATTCCTTTTGCCAACAATTCGAGAATTTCTTTTTCCCTGTTAGATAATATACTGAGTGATGCTGCATTCGGATTGGTGGCAGCAACTGTTTCCATCCGATTTTGAAAGGCAGCTACTACTTTACGGGCAATCTGGCTGCTCATTGGCGAACCTCCATCTTGCAGTTCTTTTATCGCTTCTAATAATTTCGGGGGTGCTGTCTTTTTAAGAATATATCCGTTGGCGCCTGCTTTTAGTGCTTCGAAGATTTTTTCATCATCTTCATACACTGTACACATCATGAACAGCACCTCCGGGTTATCGCCTTTCATTTGGCGAACCAAATCGATTCCTGTTTCGCCTTCACCAAGGTTGATATCCATTAAAACCACATTGGGTTTGAGGATAGGAATTTTTTGCAAGGCTTCGGCCGCGGAAGCAAAACTGGCGAGCAAATGATGTTCATCCGACATAAGGATGATTTGTTCAAGGGCAGAGCGAATGTCTTTGTTGTCGTCTACTATACAAACCGTTGTAACCATAAGGCAAAATTGGTGGGATTTGAAGAGATTGCAAATACCACTTTGTGGTAGTTTTGGAAGGAATTCAAATACATTTTTCGCAAAGGCGCAGGGAATAGTGGCAGATCCACGATTGCGGCGACAGTTTTTAAGACGCAAAGGAACGCGTTGCGTTCGATACACGTTGACAAGATTTTATGCTCACGATCAACATAGTGGGGGAAAGTACAAATACATTTTCGCAAAGGCGCAGCGAACAGTAACAGATCATGAAAGCAGCGACAGTTTTTAAGGCGCAAAGGAACGCGTTGCGTTCAATACACGAAGACTAAGATTTCAGTCGGGCGGTGGCGCTGAGCGGCTGCCCAGCGAATACAAATTGAAAACTCAAAAAAAGGAAACCTTCAGCAAAAATTCATACAATACCGACTGGATTGAGCGAATCAGGCGAATCGCACGGATGCATTTCGCACATTTCGCACATTTTGCACATTCGAATTATCCTGCGCTTCGAATTAAGGAATTCGCACATTACTCCCTATCCTGCAACATGCAATATAAACTTCTCCTTAAACGATTCTTCCGGGAACAATGTATGGATATCAATTATCCTGGGACGCTTGCCGCTGTCGGAAATTTCCTGGGCGAGGTCACCACCCTTCAGGCAGACCAGGCCATAAGGTGTTTCTGTTGTAACCCCTGTGCCCGGCGGCTTGCCGAGTAATGGCTTGGCCCAGGTCCAAAGATCTTTCAATGGTGCAACCGCCCGCGAGACAACTACATCGAATTTACGGTTGTGCACATCTTCCACGCGGCTATGCTGGCTCGTTAGGTTCTCGAGACCTAGTGCGTCCGAGACGGCGGCGACTATTTTTATTTTTTTACCTATACTATCGACCAAATGAAAACGAACCTCAGGAAAAAAGATCGCCAATGGAATGCCGGGAAAGCCCCCGCCTGTGCCGAGGTCCAGCACCTGCATGCCTATTTTAAATTGAAATACCGCTGCGATGCTCAGGGAATGCAGCACATGTTTTTCATACAAACTATCAATGTCTTTTCGCGAAATAACATTAATCTTTTGATTCCATTCTTTATACAGGGGCAAAAGTGCGGCCATTTGTTCCGTCTGTTTCGGTGTGAAGTCGGAAAAATATTTAGTAAGAATTTCCATGTTGTTCAATTGCATTCTAACGCCAGGTTCTTGTAGGTTTACGCCAAAGCGCTGGCGCAAAGATGCAATAATAGACGAACATCCAGATATCCATTAACCACCACCACGCAAAAAGATCTGTTTCGTGCAATTGTTTCATCGTTTTATAATAAACAAATGATTGCGATAAAAATCGCAACGCAAAAACAGCTATTGCCAATCTCCAATCATAAAAGATGGTGGCAGCAATAAATGATGGATAAAAAAGAAAGAAAGAGAAATTGTAGACCGTCAGTAAAAATTTATGAATCGGCTTGTAAAACTTTGCCGTTGAGTAGTGCCTGTTTTTTTGCCGAACCCATTCTCCGAAACTTTTTTTTGCTGCAGATAGTGTGATAGCATCCGGATCGATCGCGATACGCGTATTGGTTTTCGTCGCCACTTTATTTACAAATAGATCATCATCACCACTCGCGATATGATTGATCGAAGCAAAGCCCTTATTATTAAAAAACAATTCTTTTTTGTAGGAAAGATTTCTTCCTACACCCATATAGGGCATGCCTGCAAGGGCATACGATAAATACTGCAATGCCGAATGAAATGTTTCAAACCGTATCAGTTTGTTTAACATACCCGGCATTTTATGATACGATCCATACCCTAGCACAATCTGTGCGCCTTCGTCGTATGCATGTTGCATTGCATAAATCCAGTTCTCTGTTGCAGGCACACAGTCTGCATCTGTAAGTAAAACAATCTCATACTTTGCTTCTTTGATCCCAATCGACAACGGATATTTTTTCCCGGGAATCCCTTTGGCTTCCTGTTCGAGATTGACGATATGAAGTCCTTTAAATGTCTTTTTAAATTCTTCCAGCAGGTAGCGGGTATCATCCTGGCTATTATGATTGACAACGATTACTTCATGCGTGCTTGAATATTGCTGGACCAATAACCCAGGTAGATTTTTTGCAAGATTCGGAGCCTCGTCGCGTGCGCACACAATAACGCTGACGGGGTGCTGCTGGCTTTTATCACGGCTGACTTTTTTGAAGAATGCGAGTCGACTGAAGAAGCCCCAGTAAAAGAGTAATTGAAGGAGTGTGACGAGGCAAAACCCAATAAAAAGAATGAGTCGCCAGTTCAGCGACCACGTAATTAAATCCATATCCTCGGCTGTTTAGGGGGCAATTTGAACGGCGAAAATAGCGCAGAACAGGTACAAATCACCTAAGAGAAAGTACACAATTGTGGATAGCTCGAAGGAACGGTCACTGTACTGGTTATCGCTATCTTTGCCGACTTTTATTTGATCTTATGCCGGCATTATCTTTTCAATTGCATCATACGGATTCCACCAGCAAGGCGCGGTCGGGAACAATTCGAACCGATCATGGTGAAATCGCAACCCCGGTATTTATGCCCGTTGGAACGGCGGGCAGTGTAAAAGCGGTCAGCCAACAGCAATTGTTGACGGATGTCAAAGCGCGCATCATCCTCGGTAATACCTATCATCTTTACCTCCGCCCTGGTTTGGAGGTGATCCAGGAAGCCGGTGGCCTGCACGGGTTTAATGGGTGGTCAAAACCGATTCTTACCGATAGCGGCGGGTACCAGGTTTTTTCACTTGCCGGTTCAAGGAAAATTGATGAGGAAGGCGTTACATTTCAAAGTCATATTGATGGATCGAAACATTTGTTTACGCCAGAATCTGTAATGGATGTTCAGCGTGTAATCGGTGCCGATATTATGATGGCTTTTGATGAATGTCCGCCCGGCGGAAGCGATTACAAGTATGCAAAAAACTCGATGGAGTTGACGCATCGTTGGCTGGCGCGATGTTTTGACCGTTTTAATTCAACGAGTCCCTTGTATGGTCACGATCAAAACCTTTTTCCAATAGTACAGGGCGGAACATTCAAAGAACTCCGTAAGGCTTCTTGCGAGTTTATCGCATCACAACATGCAACTGGAAACGCGATTGGTGGTTTGAGTGTTGGCGAACCTGAAGAAGTGATGTATGAAATTTGTGATTGGTGCTGCGATCATCTTCCAATTGAAAAACCCCGCTACCTCATGGGAGTTGGCACACCCTGGAATATTCTTGAATGTATTGGTATGGGTATCGATATGTTCGATTGTGTAATGCCAACGCGAAACGGTCGCAATGGAATGCTTTTTACGAGCAGGGGAGT
>JACMLR010000482.1 GCA_014379515.1 Chitinophagaceae bacterium | reverse complement strand
TGAATCACTTATTCATTCTACTCCAGCTCCTGAAAAGGAGCATGTACTCGTTCATCGTGTGTTGATTTTTGTTTTGATTAAAGTATCTTTTAGAAAGCTATTTCCGGTAGCCGTCCGTGCCGAAGCCCTCGCCTTTTCCTGTCTGGCAATACTGCCGCAGGCTCTCCATATAACGGGCCCAGCTAAAGTTGGCACTGGCAAAAGAATCATCCTGCGCCGCGAAGCCTTCGTGCGCAAAGCGGACACGGGTTTTACTATCGTTTTCATCTAATGAGAACGTGAGCGTATTGCCCATCCACCCCTGCGGACCGGCAATGCATTCCCAGCTTAGTTGCTCGCCGGGTTTCACTTCTGTTACTTTCATATCCGGTCCCTGAGCACCGAAGCGAAATTGAATGGTACCGCCGGGCGCGGCATCGCCTGAGGTGTCTTTTGTCCACCAGTTGGACAGGCCTGTAATGCTGTTGATGGCTTCAAATACTTTTTCGCGCGGCGCGCTGATGTGGAAGAGGTGCTTGATGGCGTAGCTCATGTGGTTGGTTGTTTATAAAGCAATGACGAACGAAAATGTACAATCAGGACATGGGAAGGGAGAAATATTTCCGAGTATTGGAAAGGTGCGTTCAGCGATGGTCTGGCTTACATGTTTAGGTTTGCGTAAAGCAGGATGGCGGTGGTTGGAGTTGGGCAATAGTGAGGCGTATATTTACGAGTTATGCGTAATTTAAAACAGACGAACTATGTCAATGACACAAATAGCTTTTTTAAGAAAAGCAGACATTCCGACAAACAAACAAATTCAAGACACTATCCAAAAACTTGGGTATGACTTCAAAATATTGAGTGGACTTGAAAAACAAATAGACCAAGACGGACTTGAGTGTAGCATTAACGGATATCAGACATATTTTGAAAGTTATGTTGACGTTGCAAATAATGCAATAACCGAAAATGAAGCAGATTGGATTAACCCAGACATAACAAACCAAGACACAGCAATTTCGTTTGTTTGGGGTGCGGACTTTGCGGCAGGTGCTTGTATCGGACTCGTTTCAATCGCCTTGACCGACCTAAGTAATGCTTTGGTTTACTATATGGATGACCAAATCAAATACACAAGAGAAATGTTACTTGCGGACACTCCACAATTCCTTGAAGAACTAAACAAACAAAGCAATAGAAATGTAAGCCATCAAGAAATTGTTAAACCCAATCAAACAAACACTCAGTCAAAAAGTACATTGTGGGACAGACTGAAAAACGTATTCAAATAAACTACTCCTAACATTGGGTTTGCTGCTATGCTGGCTGACGAATAAATCCTCATCTTTTTGTTCGCTATCAGCATCAGTTCCGGCTGATCGAATTCTATTGAGCTTTTGTTCTTATCTTCATCAGCAGTACTTCTATTGGGCTTCAGTTCCGAGCTGGACGAATATAAGTTTCAGCACAGCAGAAAGCCCTGACCGTTGTGCGTCATGCTATCAACACTCTAATAATTTCACTAACTAAAAAGGCACACAAATGGCAGAAAGCACGGATACCTCTGACGGATCCTTAGAAAATGCATCGAATAACGAACCGGAGAAACGACTTGAAGATAAAGTTTCTCCTATCGAGGCAAATAGTGTAACGCCAAAACAAGAAATTCAAAACATGGAAACCCATGCCCAACACCTGCATCATGCTCCCAGAAAAAAATTCTGGCATTACTTCTATGAATTTTTAATGTTGTTTCTTGCTGTGGTCTGCGGGTTCCTCGCAGAAAACCAAAGAGAGCATTTCGTAGAGCATCAGCGGGAAAAAAAATTTGCGAGACGACTGCTGTCCGATCTTCGGCAGGATTCGATATTCTTTGAAAGCAGGATCAAGGTGCTTGAACAAAGACAAAACGGCCATAAGCGGTTTCTGGAAATTATGACTAACCCGGTACAGGCTGCTGACTGGGAAATAATGAGGGAATTTGTTCCGTTGCTGACGGGAACCAGCAATGACTTCACGACAGCGACGTACAACCAGATGAAAACTTCAGGGAGCTTACGTTATTTGGATAATGACAATCTTACAACATCATTGCAGAAATATTATGACGTTCTTTTGGCAAGGACTACCCGCGATTCTGACGGGGCTGATAAATTCTTTTTAGAATTTATTATTCCTTATATGACAAAACATTTTCGTTTCCAGGACTTCAAGCCAAGCGATGGCTCGTCGCAGCAAATAAAACTCCTCAACCGGTCAGCTGAGTCAGATCAGGAGTTGATCAATATTATGGGTGTATGGGCCGCCAACTGCGATACACAGCTCGATTTGCAAAGGCCAGCCCAGAAACAAATGTTAGAGTTAATTTTGCTAATTAAAAAAGAATATCATCTCGAGTAGAAAATTATTGAAGTACATGCACATACACATACTCGGAATGGATCAATGTGAGAAGCGCGACGCACAACAAGGAGTTTTCTGCTATGCTGGCTGAAGAATATATACTGATCGTCCCGTTCGCCTATC
>JACMLR010000481.1 GCA_014379515.1 Chitinophagaceae bacterium | reverse complement strand
TATTGAGTAAATCGGAAAGTTGATCTTCATTATCAAAAGTGGGGCTTAATAAAACATAGGTTTCTTTTTTAGCTGCGTAACCTTCTTTCAATGCTTCCCAAACAAAACATACTTTTTTTTCAAGAAGCCTTTTGATAACCGGATAGACGTGTGGTGAATCGAGCAATTGCTGAACCTCCGTCAAATTCAGTTCCTTTTTTACAAGCAACGCTTCACCAATCAGGTACTCATCGTGATCAAGTGTGGTAAAATCATCACCATGTTCTTCGTTCCAGATCAGAATGGTTTCACTGCTGAGTTTGAAATGCGCAGGTAAAGCAGCGGCCATCACCTCTCCTTCGGTGCACATGTAATAGGATGCAATCCACTCCCATAATTTTAACTGGTTTGCAAAAATGATCGGCTCCTGGTCCAGAACATTCAGAATTTCTTTTGTTTCGTATGGCGGTTTTTCGGTTAGAACCGTTTTGATGATGCCGGCATATTTTTTATTTTTACCGAGTACGACTTCAACACGAACGCCAGGCTTCACTTGTTGCTGAAACTGAACGGGAACAGACCACGTATAATTTTTTGGAAGCGCAAGAGGTATTACTATTTCTGCAAACATCAAACTGAAAAAAATAAGTACTCAATTTACAACGTTCGGGGAGATTTTTTGCTCATTCCGTACCCATGAAGCGCGGTATTCCACCAGTTTTTTAGACATGATGGTGTGGACTTTTTCCTTTAATTGATTAAGATCGGCCGGCTTTAAACCATCTACCGAAATTTCTTCCAAAAAAACGGAACGGCAACGGCCGGGCGTTAATGAAAATATTGAATGATAATTCATACGATCATACGCATCAAGAAAAAGTACAGGTTTGATAGGGGTTTGCGTTTCAATTGCAATACGAAATGCACCATCGAAAAAATCTTTAAGTGGTTGATGAGTTATGTTAAATGTCCCTTCCGGAAACAAAAAGATCGAGATGCCTTTTTGTAAAACCGATTTCAATACTCTTACACTTCTTGCGCGATTGATCGCGCTACTGCGATCAACAGTAACGATGGCATTGCGATATATAAACCCAAAAATCGGAATTCGGGCCATCTCTATTTTACCTAATACCCGCAGCGGTTGCCGAAATGTTTTTACAATGATCGGAGCATCGAAATAAGAGATGTGATTCGTTACAAAAATAAAATGATCCTTCTTGTTGTGCGAGGCTTCATAAATATTTCGATGGAAGACACCGATTAACAAAAACCAGCAATCCGCCCACAAACTGCAAAGTCTGAATATAAAATTGCCTCCATTTATTTTTCCAAACAGCGAAGCGACCACAACCAACGGCATAACAACCAGCATGAGGAGGAGAAATAATAGTATCGCATAGATGGAATAAATCAGTCGCGGAAAAAAAAGTAGGTAGCGCATAATAGAATTCAAGAATGGGTAAAAATAATGATTGGTTGCGTTAGTTACAGTCGCAACTCCATTCCCGTTTGAGGTCGATTACAGTTATTACCGCAATTCCTTTTTTTGAAGGCGCAAACACAATCCGCACTTGTTGGCCGTCACGAGTTGTTCCTTCAAGCGCATATTTTGGGTCGGGTTTATCATTCGGCTCACTTTTGGATCGATTTAATTTTCCGTTCACCAGGATATCCTGAACTTCTGATTCATCAATTTGCCTGCATGCCATTCGGCACCGGGCGTGGCGAGTGTAAATCAAGCGGCTTTCATTCCGCTCAAACGCATCTTCATCTGGCCCCGGCTCATTGCGCTGCTGATTTCTCGAAAAGAAAACAATGCCCAATGCAATCAAGGTAACCAGGACAATAATTCGTGACCGTTTCAAAAAGGAATTTTGCTTGAAAATAAGGCAAAACAGGTTTTGCTGTTGATTTTGGCCGCGGCAACTGGAAGGTTATCTTTGCACCCTCATGACGGAACAACGAACAGTCGCATTTCACACCTTAGGTTGTAAACTGAATTTTTCAGAAACTTCTACCATTTCACGCTTGCTTGAATCGGATGGATTTTTGAAAACAGATTTTGACAACAAAGCAGATGTTTATGTGATCAACACTTGTTCCGTTACAGATAATGCCGATAAAGAATGCCGGCAATTGGTCCGTCGTATTCAACGAAAAGCACCAGAAAGCCTTGTAGTTATTACCGGGTGCTACGCTCAATTGAAACCCAAAGAGATCTCCGAAATCCCGGGGGTCGACCTTGTCCTTGGCGCTGCGGAAAAATTTAATATAAGTCAACACCTGAAAGAATTTACAAAAGGTGATTCTACAAAAATTTGCAGTTGTGATGCGGACGAGATTACTGGCTTCAATGCATCATTTTCCCTGAACGACCGAACCAGGACCTTTTTAAAAGTCCAGGATGGTTGTGATTATACCTGTTCGTTTTGTACCATTCCGATGGCCAGGGGAAAAAGCCGAAGCGACTCGGTTGACCATGTTATAGCACAGGCACGTCAGCTTGCAGAAAGCGGTGTGAAAGAAATCGTGTTAACCGGAGTTAATTTGGGAGATTTTGGGAAAGGTCCGAATGGTAATAAAATACAGGACGAAAATTTTTTCGAACTGATCACTGAACTCGATGTTATCGATGGAATTGAACGTTATCGCATATCCTCGATCGAACCAAACCTGTTAACGAACCAGATTATCGAATTTGTTGCGAACAGCAAAAAGTTCATGCCGCATTTTCATATCCCCTTACAAAGCGGTAGTAATAAAATCCTGGGCATGATGCGCCGCCGTTACAAACGCGAATTGTATGCGGAACGTGTTCACCTCATCAAGATGTTAATGCCGCATTGTGCAATCGGGGCTGATGTTATTGTTGGCTTTCCTGGGGAAACGGAAGACGACTTCAAAGAGACGTTCGATTTTTTGCATAGCCTTCCAGTGTCTTACCTGCACGTTTTTACCTACTCGGAACGAGACAATACACATGCGTTGACGCTCGAGCCAGTCGTTCCCGTTAATGTCCGTCATCAACGAAATAAAACGCTCCGTAATCTTTCGTTTATGAAACTGCAACATTTTACCGCGGAACACGCTGGGCAGAACCGTAAGGTGTTGTTTGAAGGCGGCAACAAAAACGGAATAATGGAAGGATACACTGATAATTATCTAAAAGTGACTACTCCGCATCGCCCCGAATGGATAAATAAACTCATCGATTGGAAACTTTAAGGTAATTTCAGTGCTACTCCAACGATTACTGGCCGGTACTGGCTCAAGGTTATTGCAAAACATCTACCTGTGCATTTGAGGTTGCATGAAAATTCATCTCGATTACCGTGTGAAATACCTGTTTAAGCTGCATCCATATCTTTAACAATACCTTGCGCAAACCCTTTTGTCTGAAATTTCGTTTATCAATCAGAGGAAACAACATGAAAAAATTCCAGGTAACGATTCGATTTGTAATGGACGACGATTTTATGTCGCTTGTTCCTTCTCATCGCGTCTACATTAATAACCTGATTGAGAAAGGCATTATCGATCAGTACCTCGTTTCAATGGAAACGCAACGCGTGTGGATCACATTTACCGCGCTTGATAAGAAAGACGTAGAAGAAAGATTGTTGAAGTCACCCATATTTCGATACTGGACATCACTCGAAACGGATGAATTATTTGTTGTTGATGGTCAACATTACCGCCTTCCCGTTCTACAGATGAATTAATAATAAAGTGCGTACTTATAAAACGCTGGCACTTCCCGAAGCGTTCCGATAATATCCATCCAGTCAAATCTATCGGACGAAGCAGAAAAAATTTTTCCCTCGAAACCGGCTTTCCGAAGAATGTATTTTGTTCTTGTTATATGATAGTAATGAGAAACGACAATTACTTTTGAAAAGTGATGGTCTTTATTCCAACGCAGAAAATCAACAGCGGTCAAATAAGTATTCGCTCCAGCGTTATCGGCAATGACTGCTGAATCTGGAACTCCGCGCGACAATAGATATGCCTTCATCGCCGTGCCTTCCGGGTAATGGTCTTCCTTACCAAGGCCGCCACTAACAAATATTTTTTTTACCTGGCCCGATTTATAAAGATCAAACGCCTTATCCACTCGCCCACGAGTCCAGTTTGCGAGTGTGCCATCGCTATACACCCTGTTGCCCAACACGATTGCAACATCCGCGTTGTTGTCTGTATCTGGAATTCCATCGATCAACAAAATCGCAACGTGTATGATTATCCAAATGGTTACAAAATAAAAAAATCGACGAAACCATTTGTACTTTGGGTGATGGAGCAATTGCCATTTGCGCATGTTGCAAATTAAGCATCGGAAGGCAATCCACTTTTTGAAAATTAATGCTGATCGGTTGTAACTTCAGGAGAATTAACCAATCACTCCATATGCGTATCATTCTATTTGCCATTCTTTTTTTTGGCACTCACCCAATTTTCGCACAGCCATTTGCTACTGATTTGTACGACGCAATGAAGTGGCGATGCATTGGGCCACATAGGGGTGGTCGAACAGTTGGTGCTGT
>JACMLR010000480.1 GCA_014379515.1 Chitinophagaceae bacterium | reverse complement strand
CTGGTGCGCCGGTAAAAATTCTTGCCGCTGTTCCTGGTTCCAAAATGAGGGGTGTCGGTTGGCCTGCCGCAGATTCGCCCTGCAATAAGATAGGTTGACGATCCTTCAACGATTCGAATTGGAAAGCGTACCCATCCATTGATGATTGCGAAAACGCGGGAATATCGTAACGCGCAAAGATATCCTCCGCCAATACCAACCGTGTTGCTGTTTCTAAAGAACATTCCATTACCTGTGGTGCTGGAATCATAGAATTCAGAATTTGCCTGGCTTCTGTAACACTGATCATAATTATGGATAATCTTGAGAGAGGTAGCAGTTAACCGCCAATGGAAATCATCGTTCGGTTTTCAATTTGAGAACTATTGATTTGATTGAAGTCGGCCGATACCTGGCCGCCCAATTGTTTTGCTTTTGCTTTTATACTTTGTTCAATCAGTGGCAGCAATGAAACACCGTTCCGATATGCTGATAATAAATCAACTTCTTCTTTTGAAAACAGGCAGTTCTTCATTTTGCCATCTGCGGTTAAACGGATTCGGTTACAATCTCCACAGAAATTAGCGCTCATTGTACTGATCACTGCGAAGCTTCCGGAATGACCTTGAACCATAAATTTTTTCGATGTATCGTGTTGATCGCGTTGCACAGGAATAAACTCATACTTTTCACTGATGCTTGCCAGCATTTGATCCATTGTTATTACCTGGTTGCTCGACCAGCGATTGCCACTAAATGGCATAAACTCAATGAAGCGAATTTGTACCGGTTCGTTGCGCGTCCATTCGATGAAATCGAGTAGCTCGTGATCGTTTATGCCTTTCATCACTACAACATTCACTTTCACATTGAACTCATTTCGCACAAGCAGTTTAATATTGTTCATCACCTGGTGAAAATTACCCGTGCGTGTAATCAGTTGAAATTTTTCTTCGTCGAGCGTATCAAGACTTACATTCAGCGATCGTATTCCCGATTCAACAAACACACGTAGAAAATCATGCACCCGAGTGCCGTTCGTCGTCATTGTCAACTCAACGGGGAGCGTCGATAACAAGCGAATGATGGTTGCCGCATCTTTACGAACGAGTGGCTCACCCCCTGTAAGGCGAATCTTCTTTACGCCCAACGAAACAAACTGCTTTGCAATTTCGAAAACCTCGTCCACCTGCATCAGTTTCGAATGTGGGGTGAATGTGTAATCCTCGTCCGGCATACAGTAAAAGCAACGGAAATTACAGTTGTCGGTCAAACTGATCCGCAAATAATCATGGACTCTATCGTAGTTATCGAGAATCATTTTACTGGTAAAGATTTATAATACTCATCAAATCTTTAGTGGTATCAATATCGATACCGCCTTTTACAAACGGTACTGTTACGGTGTCCGATTCATACTTTGCTATAATGGATTTTGCACCGCCGTCGCCATGGAGATTCGCCAGTTCCGCAAAAATAACCGACTTAAACAATGCAGGCGTTCCTACCGTCCCGTCGTATTCCGAAACAACAATTGGTGCCGATGACTCATTGAATTTTTCAATTAGTCCGTTTAATACATCCGCTGTTAAATAAGGTTGATCACAAACCATAAAAATCACAGCATCGATGCCGGGCATTAATCGTTGACATTCTTTCATTCCAATGGCAATAGATGAACCCATACCATCCTCCCAGTTATCATTTACAATTACGTGAACACTTGATTCGATCTCTTTCCACGGTTCCCAGGAACCCAATACAACAACCACATGGTTGGTAGCCTCTATCGCCGCAGCCAACGCATTATTAAATAAGGTATCGCCTTCAAATAAAAGATCCTGTTTAGGTTGCCCTAATCTTGACGATGAGCCGGCTGCCAACAACACAACTGCAATGTTTTTACTTTTCATCAACTGATCAATTAATGATTATTGAAAACGGCAAGATTAAAAGGCTTTCATTTTCTCACCGTGAATCTGTCCTTCTTTCTCCCGCAAATGAATCGGCTTCTTGTTGGCAAACACGGCCTTTATTTCTGCAATAATCGACAATGCAATTTCTTCGGCGGTTTCCGCCCCGATGTCAATCCCTACCGGTCCATATAAATTTGGGTGAGTCACGGGATGATGAGCTTTTAAGTCCATTAACATTCGTTCCAGTTTCTTCGCCGGTCCAAGTACGCCGATATATCCAATAGTTAGCTTCAATAATTGATCCAACACGGCCTTGTCGTATTCATAATTATGAGTCATCAACACAACTGCCGATCGCTGATTGAATTCCACATGTTCCAATATCCTGTCGGCGGCAGACACAATTACACTGCAAGCTGTGGCAAACCGTTCCTTGCTTGCGTATGCTGGTCGACCGTCCAATACCTGTACATCCCAACCTAAAACGTTCGCGATGTCAACCAGCGGCATCACATCATTACCCGCACCAATAACCACAAGTGACTGAACCGGGGGCAGAAATTGAATGAGCGTGTCCATTGCTGTGTCATTCATTATCACCTGCACATGCAATGACCGTTCTTCTTCAAACGCGGCCCCAACAGCAATCGCCAACTCAGTTTCATAAATTTCTGTATCACCACTCATTTCATTTTGCCTGTTCACTAACAATTTCGTCCCTACTTGTTCCGCACGACGATCATTCATATTATATATCGTAACCAGTATTGCCGGCAGATTGGATGCACTTGCTATTCTAAGTAATTCAATAGGGTTTAGCTGGCCTTCTATTATCGTTTCCAACAATACCTGGATTATTCCTTCGCAACCCAAACCAAGACCCATTCTCGCATCATCTTCGTCTGATGTATCATAGGTGACCAATCGGCTTTTACTTTGCATGATTACGGATAATGCTTTCTGCAAAGCATCGCCTTCCAGGCATCCGCCACTAATCGCACCTGTTAGTTCGCCATCTTCCGTTATCAGCATGCGCGCACCCGGCCGACGATAAGCCGAACCTTCCACGTGCACGACAGTTGCAAGCGCCATCTTTTTACCTGAAGCAACTGCACGATCATGTGCTGAAATTATATCGACCGTTTCTTTCATCAGGCTTTCGTAATCTTATTCATGTCGAATGGTAGCCGGCGAATGCGCTCACCGGTTGCAGCAAAAATCGCGTTACATAATGCCGGGGCAAATGGTGGCAATCCTGGTTCTCCAACTCCTTTGATTCGCGGACCGCCATCAGCTAAAATATGCACTTCTACTGCAGGCATTTCGCTTATGCGTACCAGTTGGTTGTTATGATAATTCGATTGAACCGTTTTACCATTCTCAAAAATAATCCCGCTCTTCGTAGCGGCTGTTAATGCCATCACCGCCGCACCTTCAACTTGTGCCCTAACGGTATCTGGGTTAACTACTGTTCCTAAATCAATCACCGCGATTATCTTTTCAATCCGGATACCGGTTCCTTTATTCGATACTTCCACCACGTATCCACACAACCCTGCGAAAAATTCATATTGCGCAACGCCACGGCCCCAACCTTTTGCAAGTGGCTTTGTCCAGTCAGATACCTGTTTTAGCTTCAATAGTACTTTCTTCGTGTCCGAATCTTTCGTCAACATCGACAGTCGGAATTCCATCGGGTCTTTCTTTGCCTTCACTGCCATCTCATCAATAAAACATTCATGTGCGAATGCGAGGGTTGTACTTGTCACTGCACGCCAGGCCGCAAAAGTAATATGTGAATCCGCCAATACAAACTGATTCTTCATATTCGGAATCTCGTATTTCTGTTCACTGACTCCCTCCATCATGTATCCATCCGATTTCGCGCGATCATATTTCGGATTATAATCCAACGTAGGTGAAATCACTTTATGCTGAAAGGCCAATGCCTTTCCGTCTTCCGTCAACGCACCCTTCATCGCTGAATAGGTCATAGGCCGGAAGGGTCCAAGCCTCGTATCGTCTTCACGTGTCCAAATCAATTTAACCGGCTTGCCAACTTTTTTGCTGAGTTGAACTGCTTCATGTATAACGTCGTTGTACAGCCGACGACCGAAACCACCGCCATTGAAACATACATTTACTTTGATATTCTCTGCTGGTATTGCGTATTCGGTTGGGAAATTAGTTGCTATATCACCCGGCACTTGCGTCGATGCCCAGATCTCCAGTTTATTTTCATCATACCAACTCGCTACGCAATTCATTGGTTCGATCGGTGAATGTGACACGATCGGCGTTTCGTAAAACGCTTCCACTTTCGCTGGCGCGCTTGCATAAGATTGATCGAAATCACCTTCCGACTTATCCGTCACACCCGGCTCAGCTGCCAGTTTGCGCAATGACGCCTCATATTCTTTCGAGTTAAATTTATCTTTCTCTAGGTAGTCCCACACGATCTTTAAAGCTTTCCGTCCTTGTACCGCAGCCCAATAATTTTCCGCGATCACCGCAATGCCTTCATAGTTATACGGACCAAATTTGCGCTCGCAGGTTTCTATGCGTAAT
>JACMLR010000046.1 GCA_014379515.1 Chitinophagaceae bacterium | reverse complement strand
TGGAAAACAAGATTGATCTCTTCGACTTACAAATCGACCAACAAGTAAGTAGTTATTTAAGTGAAACAGCAAAGTGGGCCAAGTTCCTCGCGATACTTGGATTTATTATGTGTGGCTTATTGGTTGTCGTCGGTTTTTTTGCGAGCTCGCTCCTCACGAGGTTTGGCAATGATGGCTATGCATCCGGTATGAGTATTTTCTTCACGATCATTTACATAGTATTAGCGATAGTTTATTTTTTCCCGTGTCTCTATCTCTATCATTTCGCAAATAAAATGCAACGGGCACTTCGCCAGAACGATCAGATATCCCTAACAGATTCTTTCCGCAACCTTAAGTCATGTTACAAGTACATGGGGATATTATTCATTATAATAATTGGATTCTATGTGCTGATTTTTGTGGGAACGCTTATCTCAACAGGTAGTCGATTCTAGGCCATCAATTAGTTGAATAATAATTGTAATCCTTTAAAAGAGTTTCGAGGAACTCGAGCGAATCCTGGTCGCTATTCATTTTCAATTTTGATTTGATGCGCTCTGCGATGCGCATTGACAGGTCGTAGTCGCCCTTCTTTTTTACATTTTCGATGATGCTCTTCAGCGTATTGATATCCCTGTCACTCAGTTGCATTACCTGCGGATACCGAGGCTGATAATTTGATTCTACTTCTTTGAAAACCGTGTCTTGCCAGGAAGTGCGATTACGCAAATCGATAATGATGGTGCCTGCAACGAGATCGCCGATTCGCTGCGACATGGGTGTGAGTATCACGCAAAATAACCCGCAGAAAAGAAGGGGAAAGGTCCACCATGGAATCTGTTGATAAACGAGCAGTGCAAGAATGAATATGGGGAAATCGAGCATTCTGAATAACCAGCGAAGCAGGTATTGTCCAACCGAAGGCTGACCACCTTCTGCGGTTATGACTTTAATATTAAGCGCCATTTTGCCCAGGCTTTTACCGTTGAATGAAACCTCCATGATGAGGTGGTAAAATACAACAGGTGCTGAAACGGCAAGTGTTATCCAATAGCTGTAATCATCAATGAGCGCGTTCATAATCTGGATATAAACCCAGGCAATGACGATGTCTATTGCCCATGCAAATAGCCTTTTGTGAAAAGGCGAGATTGCAAAGTCGACCTCAATATTGAACCCCGTATCCAGTTTTACCAATGCCATTAACCGTCGTGCTTTAATTTTTATGCCAGGTAGTAAACGTTCAGAATTTAACTATTATATTTATCCATAAAAATAATAGTTCAGTTCCATATTCCCGAATGAACTTCAGCTGCTTGTGAAGGTGTGCTTATAACAAAAAATAAACTGATTATTGTGCGTGAAGGATTATTTATAAAGAAGAATATCGATAAGTGGCGGGAGTACCAATACGAGAAAACCTCCGATCCGGATGAGATGGCAGGGCAGTTTACGGAACTCGTTAATGATCTTGGTTATTCAAAAACTTATTATCCACATAGCAAAGTAACAAACTATCTCAACGGCCTCTCGTCGAGAATCTACCTTGGCATTTATAAAAATAAAAAGGAAGAAACTTCCCGTATCGTTCGGTTCTGGAAAACAGAATTACCGATGGTAGTCCGTAAGCATCACCGCGAAGTGTTATTCGCGTTTTTGATTTTCATTTTTTTTGCATTACTAAGCGCTTTCTCTGCGTCGAACGATGAAACATTTGTTCGTGGAATTTTAGGGGACAGCTATGTGGAAATGACAGAAGACAATATTGCAAAGGGCGACCCCTTTGGTGTATACAAGGATGAAGATTCACTTCAGATGTTTGTTCGAATCGGGATCAATAACATCAGGGTGTCATTGCTCGTTTTTGTACTGGGTTTCTTGCTGTCAATTGGCACCGTTTGGATGATGATGATTAATGGAGTGATGGTTGGTGCATTTCAATATTACTTTTTTGCAAAAGGACTTGGTTGGGCGTCAGTATTGGTCATCTGGATTCACGGAACACTGGAGATTTCATCGATCATTTTGTCCGGCGCTGCTGGATTAATGGTGGGGAACAGCATTCTTTTTCCCGGAACCCTGAAGCGAACAGCCTCCCTGAAAAATGGGGCAATGGATGGATTGAAATTATTGATCGGTATTATTCCGTTATTAATCATTGCTGCATTTCTTGAAGGATTCGTTACGAGGTATTCTACCATGCCTAAATTTATAAGCGTCTCAATTTTATCGATTTCTTTCATTTTCATTACCTGGTATTTCGGTTTTTATCCCATTAAGGTGGAGAAAAAACATGCCCGGCTTTCACTCACTCAAACCGGGGTAACGGCATGAGTATTTGCAAGAACAAATTGACGACGATGCTGCTGTTCGTATGCCTGTACCTGTTATTAGCGACCGGTGTTTCCGCACAATCAAATAGCGATACCGCCTACCCGGAAGTGGATACGACCTATTCAGAATCGTACGAGCAAACAACTCCGGAAATTACCGCCGTTGAAGATGTAGAAAATCAATCCTCAGTTCCCGATACTGCGACATTGCGTTCAGTACCAGATTCCGTAATAAGCGATTTAAGAAAACAGAAAGCTTTTGAGTATGCCAACGATCCGGAATATTGGTTAAAAGATCCGCCATCAGAAAACAACGGAGGTGTTCCAGGCTTTTTGGATTGGGTTTTCAGCAGTCGTGGCGTTCGGATGCTTTTCTATGTCATTATCGGGACCATTCTTGTTTTTGCTGTTTACCGTATCATTGTAAACAATAGCCTGTTTTATCGCTCATCAAAAACTATATCGACAACTGCGGTTGGTGAGGAAGAAGATATTGAAGACGAAAATTTGGAGGCAAAACTTCAACAGGCAATTACTGATAAAGATTATCGAAAAGCAACCCGATACATTTACTTCAATCTATTACGCAAGCTTGATACGAAAGGCTGGATTCGTTACCACTCCCAGGCAACGAACCAGGACTACCTTGCCCAGGTAAGTCAGTACTCAATCGCAGGAGATTTCAGATTTCATACCCAGGTGTATGAGTATGTTTGGTATGGGGGATTCGAATTGAACGAAAATCAATTTGCGATCGTTAATAACAACTATTCAAAAATGACAAAAGTGATAGGAGTTTGATGCGAAGCAGAATTATATGGCTATTTATATGTTCGTCGTTCATCCTGGTACTCGTTGGTTGTGGAGGCAGGGCGAAGAAGATAAATGAGCGCGTCACAATGTGGCGGAAAGATAAACTTCCATACGGCCTGTATTACGCGTATGAGCAACTGCCATATATTTTTCCAAATGCTGAAATCCTGATCGATAAGGAATCCCCTGAAAGAAAATTCAATTTGTTCCAGACGAAGTCGAATCCCATTCACCAAAAACTTTATGATCATAAGGGGCAGATAGCTCATGTAATCGTAACACCGCAAATTTATCCGAGTATCGAAGAACTCGGTGCACTCTTGAATTTTGTATACGATGGGAACCAACTTTTTTTATCGTCATTCGAATTCGGCAACACGCTTCTTGATACGCTGAAACTTAAAATCAACGGTGGCGTACAGTATGATGATTCGCTTAACGTAAAAATTTCTGACCCGCTTTCATTAACCAAACACGAGTATAATTATCCCGGTAAATCTTACGATGATTACTTTTCTTCCATTGATACAGGATACACAACTGTACTGGGTTGGAACAAAGAGAATCGGCCTAATTTTGTAAAAATTGGATATGATAATGGCGGTGCAATCTATATTCACCTTGCCCCAGTCACCTTCACTAATTTTTTTCTGCTACACAAGGAAAATAAATCATATTACGATTTTGCTCTTTCAAATATCCCAAATGATACAGAACTGGTGTTATGGGGCGAATATTTCCGTGCGCATCGTGACGGGGAAGACGGAAATTCGAACAGCCATGCTTTCACATGGATGATGCAGCAACCCCCGCTTGCATGGGCACTATGGTTGTTGCTTGCACTTTTTGCATTTATCTATTTGTTTGAATCGAAACGCCGGCAAAAGCAGATTGCGGTTCGAAAGCCACTCAAGAATACGTCACTTGAATTTGTCAAAACGATTGGTCGACTTTATTATCAACGACGAGACAACAAGAATCTTGTTGGCAAGATGGTCGCTCATTTTTTCGGTCATGTTCGTAGTAAATACAATCTTTCAACATCTAAAATGGATGATGAGTTCGAGAAGCGCCTCGCTTTTAAAACTGGAATCGAATTGCAGACTATCAGGGATATTGTGTATCAATCGCGGTATCTTTCAGATCAACCATCCGTGAGCGATATGGAATTGCTGTTATTCAATGAACAATTACAAACTTTTTATCAAAAGGCTTAATAAATGGAAGACAACTTTTTTGAACAACGCACGGATCTCAACAGTTTGCAAGGTGCAGTAAATACGCTCAAAGCAGAGATTGGTAAAGTAATCATCGGCCAGGAGCAAATGATAGACCTTTTGCTTGCGGCAGTATTGGCAGATGGTCACGTGCTTATAGAAGGAGTGCCTGGCGTTGCAAAAACATTAACAGCAAAATTGCTCAGTCGCAGTATTGCTGTTGGATTCGCCCGCATCCAGTTCACTCCGGACCTAATGCCGAGCGATGTCATCGGAACATCGATATTCAATCCGCGTGAATCCGTTTTTCAATTTAAGAAAGGTCCCATTTTCAGCAATATCGTTTTGATTGATGAGATCAATCGCGCACCTGCAAAGACACAGGCAGCTCTCTTTGAGGTAATGGAAGAAAGGCAAGTTACGGTCGACGGTCAAACTTATCCGCTATCATTTCCTTTCATGGTGGTCGCTACTCAAAATCCGATTGAGCAGGAAGGAACTTATCACCTGCCAGAAGCACAGCTCGATCGCTTTCTTTTCAAAATAACGGTTACCTATCCAACTGCAGAGCAAGAATTCAGGATTGTGCTGAATCATCACCAAACCGGTCTGAATGCGATGATCGATCTCGTTACAACTGTAATTGGTGCGAGTGAACTTGAAGCATTGAGACAGCAGGTCAGAAGCATCCACGTTGAGGAGAAATTGATCAGCTTCATTACTGCAATTGTTGCAAACACAAGGAACCATAAATCAATCTACCTCGGTGCATCACCTCGCGCGTCCATTGGAATTCTTAATGGCGCTAAAGCACTCGCAGCAATGCGTGGCCGCGATTTCATTACTCCGGAAGATGTTATCTATGTTACCCCGCCGGTTCTTCGACACAGGATTGTATTAAGTCCGGAAAAGGAAATGGAAGGCGCATCTCCAGACGACGTCATCACTCAGATCATTCAAAGTATCGAAGTGCCACGCTAGCCAATTAATAGTTACCGATGAAATTGTACGAGAGAATGCTTCGGCCGTTGTTTTTTTCCAAACGTTTTTATTGGACGTTCGCATCCATCATTGTGTTATTTCTACTTTCATTTCCAATTCCATTTCTATTTTCGATTTCCAAGTTAGCCTTGCTGGTTTTTGTTGTTATTGTGTTGATCGACTACATAAGTCTCTTTGCGCGTAAGCAACCGGTAATCATGCGACGAGAAATGAGCGAACGATTTAGTAATGGCGACCAGAATCCTGTTCAAATTCACATCCGTAACAAGTATCCATTTCGTATTAGCGGGACATTGATCGATGAAGTTCCGGAGCAATTCCAGGCAAGATCCTTCCGGTTGCAAGTCGACCTCGAAGGTGGCAATGAAAAAGCCCTTCATTATAATCTTCGTCCCGTCGAGCGAGGCCGTTATATTTTTGAGGACATCCGTTTGTTCGTTCGAACTCCGTTGCAATTGGTGGTTCGACGCATCACTCAGGATGGAACGCAGGAAATAAAAGTATTACCATCTTACCTTGCCCTTCGGCAATATGAATTGCTGGCTTACTCCAGTAATTTAGTTGACGCGGGAAGTAAAAAAATCCGCAAAATCGGTCATAGCCTGGAGTTTGAACAGATCAAGGAATATGTCACGGGCGACGATTTACGAAGTATCAATTGGAAAGCCACAGCCCGTAAAGGACAATTGATGGTAAATAATTTTACAGATGAACGAAGTCAACAGATCTACTGCATTATCGACAAAGGCCGGGTAATGAAGATGCCGTTCGAGGAAATGTCTTTACTCGATTATGCCATCAATGCATCGTTAATTCTTTTGCGCGTTGCACTTATCCGGCAGGATAGGGCAGGGCTGATCACCTTCGATGAAAACATCAGCAATTTTATACCCGCGGATCGGAAGGCCTCGCAAATGACGACTATTCTTGAAACGCTGTATAACCAGGAAACGAAATTCATGGAAAGCAATTACGA
>JACMLR010000479.1 GCA_014379515.1 Chitinophagaceae bacterium | reverse complement strand
CAGCTTTCAACTGACCGTGCTATTAATATAAAAATGGCATCCGCTGCAGTTCTGAATTTGATTCGTTTGAGTCTGCCGAAATAAGACATCCGTCATTGTAAGGAGTCTACGACTGAAGTGAGTAGTACGACTGAAGTCTTACCCGCCGTACAGGCTGGAGATCCCCCGAATTAAATGCGCAGGACTTGGGGGTCGCACACGCCGATAGCTCGGGTGCGTAATCCAATCGAGTGTTTCATCGGGGGGGATTGCCACAGTTGCAGTCTCTTACTTCGTAAGTGAGCAACTTCGCAATGACGTGCCACCCGGAGACGGTAAGGCCCGTTTTTTACCCCCAAATACAGGTAGTGTTACGTATTAAAAGTATTAACTTTGCCGTTGAAAATTAATCCGGAATGGCGCTAGTAGAACTCATCATGCCTAAAATGGGCGAAAGTATTGTCGAAGCTACTATTCTTTCATGGCTAAAGACGCCGGGGGATAAAATCGAGCTAGAAGAATCCATATTGGAAGTTGCGACGGACAAAGTAGATACCGAAATACCGTCCACTCATGCGGGAGTATTAAAGGAAATCCTCGCTAAAAACGGAGAGCTCGTAAAAGTGGGTGCCGAAATTGCAATCATCGAAGCTGAAGTTGACGAAACAAAATCTGCCTCACTAGAAATACCGTCCACGCCAAAGGTTAATGATAGCTATAGCATCACAGCTGAGGCCGCCAACGCTCCAAATCATACAAACGGATCGCAACACCTTGCCATTGATTTTAAGACTAGCACAAAATTCTATTCTCCCCTTGTAAAAAATATTGCAAAGGAAGAAAATATCAGTGTTGCCGAATTAGAGACCATTTCAGGGACGGGATCTGAAGGTCGTGTAACGAAAAATGATATTCTCAGTTTTGTCGAGCATAGAAAACTCGGCACTACCGTTAAGTCAGTTTCTCCAACGAAAGTTTCTACATCAGCGCAAAGACCTCTTCTAGCACCATCTGCTTTTGCGGGTGACGAGATAATAGAAATGGATAGAATGCGAAAGATGATCGCAGAACGTATGGTGGATTCAAAAAGAATAGCACCACACGTTACTTCATTCGTTGAAGCAGATGTATCCAACATTGTGTTCTGGAGAAACAAGGTAAAACATGACTTCCAGAAACGCGATGGTGACGCATTAACGTTCACACCGATGTTCGTCGAAGCTATCGCACTTGCCATTAGGGATTACCCTATGATCAATATTCAGGTGGATGGCGATAAGATTATCAAGAAGAAAGATATCAATATCGGAATAGCCGTTGCTCTTCCAAGTGGCAATCTCATTGTTCCGGTTATTCGAAATGCTGATCAACTTAATCTTAGTGGTCTTGCAAAAGCAGTTAATGATCTGGTTAAAAGAGCCCGTAATAATAAGCTTAAACCCGATGATCTGGCAGGCGGTACATTTACTGTTTCCAATGTTGGTACTTTCGGTAATGTAATGGGTACTCCTATCATCATGCAGCCACAGGTAGGAATCATTGCTATTGGTGCAATTCAAAAGAAACCTTCGGTTGTTGAGACTCCTTATGGAGACGCCATTGCAATCCGTCATAAAATGTTCCTCTCCCATTCTTATGATCACCGGGTCGTTGATGGGGCACTCGGTGGAAGCGTGGTTAGGCGAGTTGCCGACTACCTTGAAAAATTTGACGTGAACCGTGGTATTTAAACCCTTTCGTAATTATTTAGAAGCCGGAGGTTTTTAAACGCTCCGGTTTTTCTATTTTTAGGGATGTCCTGTATAATTTCTTTTATCAGCCGCAAAGGTGGAACGGGGAAAACTACCAATGCCATCAACCTGGCAACCACTCTGCACCAAATGGGCAACCGTGTCTTGCTGGTAGAAACAGACACCAACTATACGCTTAATACCCTCCGTAAAATGGAGATCTTTAAATCCAGTGAAGGCAAAGTTGGTTTTGAACTTCTCGGGTCGCAGGATGGACAAGTCGCTGATGAGTTATCCAAAATCAAAACACTAAAAACCACGGATTATATCATCGTGGATAGTGCAGGTAAAACAACGGATGAAGGAATAAAAAAACTTTGTCTTGTAAGTGATGCCGTAATTGTTCCGACCAGTTTAACACAAAATGATTTGCTTGTTACGTATCAAACTGTGGCAGACCTGGCTCCAGCGAGGGAGCTTAATCCAAGACTCCGAATAATTATCCTGCCAAACCGGATTCACAGTTCGACAAACCTGTACACAGTACGTGAAAACCTGAAAAACCTGGACGCGATAATTTTACCCGTCATGGTACCTCAGAAAAATCTTTTCGTAAATTTCAGTACGCTGGAAGCAGAAAAGGAATATCAGCCGATAGCACAGGCGATTCTCAACAACCTAGCATGAGCAAGAAAAAAAATACATTAAAAGACCTCGACGAATTTCTTAAGCAACAAGCTGCCACACTAGTAGCGCCAGCACAATTAGGTGATACCATCCGTGAGCCTCAATCAGAACCTCCAAAGTTATCTTCCGAAAACGTACCTGCTGTTGGAATCAACCCAACAAAAATACTCGACGACCTGGCAGTTCTTGCAAAAAAGGAAGGCTCCTCGTTTCGGAGAGTTTTTTATGATCTCATCATTAAATCCATCGAAACACAAACCGAATCTTCCCCGGAAGATAAAATCCTAATCAACACTGCTTTATACCTCAAAGGTGGCGATCAATGGAAAGAAACCATCCGCTCCTATTGGAAAGATAAACGCTCCTAACATACTTTATCAGGGTGGCTTTGCCTTGCCACCAAACGATAACTCCAACCCTGAAATCTTGCCAGCTCGACCTGTCTGTGTTCCTTGCTTTCATTTCACAGTAATAGAAAATAAAAATGGAGGGAATCGAAAAATCTCGTGATCAGTTCAACGATGGTGTTTCTTCTGCAGTATCTTTATGCACAATCATTATCTTATGAAATTCGGAACCAAAGCAGTACATGCGGGCGTAGAACCTGATCCATCCACCGGTGCTATCATGACACCCATTTATCAAACATCCACTTATGTGCAAGAGTCGCCAGCGGTACACAAGGGATATGCATATGCAAGGGGAGCAAATCCAACACGCAATGCCCTTCAGAAAAGTATTGCTGCCCTTGAAAACGGAAGGTTTGCCATTTGTTTTTCTTCGGGAATGGGAGCAACAGATGCAGTCATTAAATTGTTGAATCCGGGGGATGAAGTGATAACCAGTAACGAT
>JACMLR010000478.1 GCA_014379515.1 Chitinophagaceae bacterium | reverse complement strand
GAATATTCGCAAATCCAATTCACGCGATCCTATCACGCCCCTTCAGGGCTCTATTTGGCGTAGGGTATCTTACGATGGGCTGGCGCCCATCGCTATTATATTTCATCCTTTCAGGACTTAAGGGAGGGGCCTGATAAGTTGGGTCCAACAAATCAACATTATCCTACACAACAATTCGCACATCCGCACATTCGCAGATTTTGCACATTTGCATATTTTGCACATCTGCACATTTGTATTTTGCTGCCACTATATTCCGCACACATCGCAAATTCTTATTACCGAGCTTTATTCGCAAGTATTCGCGTTCTCCCGATGGTAAAGTGGAGGAAGTATCTATTATTTGTCTGCAAGTACCCATTGGGCACCCTTGATAAAAGACGGAATCTGGGTATCCATGTGGTCCATCTCAGAGAAAGTTGCTGTTTTCACTTTGATCCCACCACTTTGTGAAAGTCCAACCGTGAGTTTTTTGAATAGTTCATCAATAGTGAAAGTTGTGCTGCTTTTTGATTCTGCATTTTCCAGGTCACCATAAGCAACATATAATTTTTGTTCGCGGCCGGTAGCGTTACCCATCGAGTCAATTTGCTTAAGAAGATAGTTGTTGTTATAATGAAGAGATGGGCTGGCAGAGATAAAGCCGTGAAACACCCCGTTATTTCTTTTTAGTTCTTGCTGAAGGGTGTACATGGTAAAGTAACCTCCCAACGAATGACCGGTTAAAATACGTTTCGACGTGTCGGATGGAAATTTGCGGTCAATCAATGGAACCAATTCTTTTTGTAAAAAGTTCAGGAATTGATCGGCTTTTCCGCTAACCGGCATTTCATATTCCGCCAGTGCCAAGGGAAAGGTATAGTCGCGCTGGCGCAACGAATCCATCTTTTCAAAACTACTGTATCCGACTCCGATCAAAATCGCTGCGGGCATCAATCCCACCTCAGAATATTTTTTCAGAATCGAAGCATAGATGTCGAAATATAAGTTCGCATCTAAAATATAGATAATCGGAAAGCGAGTCGCCTTTTCTACAGACGAGGTATCCGGAATATAGACGCTGATCATAAAACTATCACCTACCGAAGTTGAATAAAAGGCGAAGCTGTTTGTAATTGATCGGTGCTCGATGGCCCTAATATGCTCCGTGCAACCGAAACTTAAGATACTAATGAGCAGTAGCAAAAATGTTTTCATATTTCATCGTTTTGCCGAAGCATAGTTCATTGAACCATCAGCGTTAAAAACTAGGCTATAAATTTAAACTTGGAACAATGGTGACATCAATGTTCTGTTAAAATCTCCAGCGGGGTGGTGGAACTGTTGCATGATAAGATTTCAAAGCCACTCAACCTCGATGATTTAAAGTGCTGCTTGAGAATCATTCGCGGAAAAGGAAAGCGGTGTGATTTCGAACGATTATCTGCCGAGCTTATCTTCAACTTATGAGAGTTACGTGATTTGACAAAGGGTGGCCTGGGAAGGAAAGCACTCCAAACTTCCTCAAGCAAGGTTGTTATTCATTTGCAGCCAGTGTATCCGTATGGTTCTTATTTACTAAAGTTGTGATTGCTGTTTTGGATCCGTTAAAAAATAGATCTGCAATAACCTGGTAGGTATAGCTTCGTCGTTGGTTCGTTAATAGATTCAGATATTTTACTTCAAACAAAATCAAGAAGCTTTCATAGTCTGTCATCGGGGTGTTCAAACTGTCATATTGAGCTATTACGATGGTTTGAATGGGCTTATTTGCCATTAGGTATTCCGATTCTAAAAATCTGCCTTGATACTTATTGGGTAAAGGAACACCGGGGAATTGCGATGAGTCCTGGTGTAATTTTGCCCTCATGTTGAAAGCTTCAATTTGAGTAGGGTTGTTCGTCAAATTTTCAAGAGTCATTTTTACGAATAACTGCTTTGCTCTTGGGTACTCCATTGAAGGTCTTACGCGAGCCATTGTCCAGAACGAATCGATTCGCATTTGCAGATAGGGATGCTTTGCGAGATCATCATAAGCGCGCAACATACTATCTTTTTGTCTTGCGTCGGCAAATGCTGCTGCGGAAATGTTTACCGACCGTTGCGTTTCCTTAAATGTTTCTCTTGTGTAAAAGATCACAATGGCTCCAAACAGTAAACCTACCAGTTCTATTATTAGAACAGTACTAATTCTGCGCCGTTTTTTCCCGGGCTTTGGTAAGATCACCGATGGTTCATTCTGTATTTCCAAGAAGATGTTTTTGCGAGTGTTGCAATTGATTATTCAAGTCTCTCATAGGAAATGTCCGGGTTGCAATATCCTGCTACCACGCAATTGAAGATAATGATTTTATATAATCGTTGCTAGCTGCATGAATGCAAAGCAGGTTAAATTCTTTTAAGCTCTTGAGTTTGTAGCATTCTATTTTTCTTCATCAACATTGTCATTTTGCCACATCAACGACGAAATCTCTACATTATGCAACGCGAATTCCCAACTGAATGGGAACAAAGCATCCGTGCCGTTAAAGAGAAGCGATATTCGATAACTTTTCGAACGTTGAAATAAATCATCTTTGTCATACTTACTCTCGAGCGCATAGCAGAAATTCTGCTGATTTTCTCATTTCAATAAAAAGCCGAATCGAGTGGTTTCGCATAGCCCAGAGATTGTAGGCGCTTTACTACACCGGAAAGGACATTTGCCAACGAAAAATAGGGAAGCACAACTGATAAAATAGGGCAAATTCCCGGTACGCTGACGGCAATTAAACGACATTTTTACAGATCTCCATTCACTCATTTAACCAGTATAATGAAAAGCCATGCTATTGTTTATATCGTTGGATTGTCATTTCTAATTCTTAGTGCATGTTCAAAACGATGCGATCCACTACCTGATGACGAAAATCCTTCTGGTAAAAACTCGTTGTTGGATAGTATTCAATGGAAGGAGCTTAAACAGACGACCTCTTTTCATTATCGAAGCGATTCGCTACAGGATAAGATTATTTATGGTGTGCATACAGTAAAGGATACCGTCGTGTTCACATACAACGGGAAACGCATTTCGACGATCAGCAGTTTCCGCCAACAACGTATCGCCGAATACCAATACAATATTGGTGGCAGGGTAGCTTCGATTATAATACACACCCAATCGGGAACAGGACCTAAAATTAATTTTAAGTTTACCTATGATGCGGCAGGCAAACCGGCGGTGTTGGATTATTTCTTTTCAAGAGGTGCCGTTATTTTGGAGCAATTACTGTTTACTTATGAGTATGACGCTGCCGGACTCCTGGCTAAAGTATACGCCAAAACACCTGGCGGACATGAGGTTTCATATCTCATTGAAGGATATGCGCCGAAATGTGATTTCAATCCCTGGGCGTTTATCGAACCAATTAATGTTACCGAAAATATCCCTATATACAACTTACCGATGCTTCAAACTCTGAACCGACTGCCTACTAAGATTACAAGAATTGACGGAGGTAGCGATGAAATTCAACGTCATGCCATCAGCATAGATAAAGAGCGTGTTGCTCGCGTCATTTCTGATTTCGAGTACCCATTCATACCGCCGACGACTCATCGCCTTGAAACAAATTTCTTTTATCGTCAATGATGTTCATCGCGTGACGGACTCTAGAATTCTATTATTTTAATGTCTGATAATAATCTTGTCCAACCTGTCGATTTGAAGACGACTATATTTCAAAACTACTCAACCTTCATGATTTAAAAGGGCTGCTTGAAAATCATTCGAAAAAAAGAAAAGCGGTATGAGTCTGGTAGAATATTGAAAGTTAGCAACGGGGGAGTACATTATTTTCTTTATTGTCAGATTGTACCTTTCGATTTGGTTTACGCAGGGAGCACTCCTCCCTCTCGTCCTCAGCGCTCTCTGAATAAACCCAACGAGACGCACTAAGCATTCGCGTGATTGCAAATCCAATTCGCGAAATTGTATCACGCCCCTTCAGGGCTGTAGTTCATGAGGGGTCACGTTACGATGGGCTATCGCCCATCGCTATTATATTTGGTCCTTTCAGGACCTGCAGCAGTATTAAAATAGGAACACGACGAAAAACACAACTTTTACAACATTCAAGACTTTGCAAAATTTGCACATTTGCATATTTCGCACATCTGCACATTTGTTTTTGTTTTCATTCACGTCCTCCCTTCCCCCTCGTGGGAGATTCTCAGATAAGCAACACATCTGCACATAAGAATTTGCACATTTGCATATTTCGCACATCTGCACATTTGTTTTTGTTTCATTCGCGTCCTCCCTTCCCCTCGTGGGAGATTCTCAGATAAGCAACACATCTGCACATAAGAATTTGCACATTTGCATATTTCGCACATCT
>JACMLR010000477.1 GCA_014379515.1 Chitinophagaceae bacterium | reverse complement strand
TTTGATCTGTCCCGTTCCTGGTCCAACCAATAACATTTGGATGATCGAAATACTCATTTTGTGGCCCGTATGCAAACTCTTTCCTCGCAGTCAATAGTGCAGGTAGATGACGCACAGCGTTCAACTCAACGTATATTTCTTGTCCATTTTTATTATCGACGTATTTCGCTTCGTACAATGCTGGGTAAAAAGTACAGGGAACACCCTGCTCTCTCAAAAGAATCAACGCATATGCAATTGGTTTAAACCAAAATTCAACGGTGGATTGCAATGATTGTAGTGGCTGCGTGTCGTGATTGTCGACAAAAGTGATCGCCAGTTCTGGCCGTGTCTGCACCAACGTATTGTCGAAGATTTGCCTCATGTCATAATTTTTACCGTCATGGCTGGCGTGATAAAAATTAAAATGAAGCGGAACATCGAACAGCGCTATCACTCCATCCGTAACATCCGCATAGTTTACAAGAGCACCAATATCATTCTTCCAGTACTCACCAATGCAATAAAAGTTCTTTTGAAATTTATGATTAAGGTGACTCAGCCACTCCGGGAAAAAATTTGCGGTGATATGCTTTACTGCGTCTAATCGAAATCCATCGACGCCAGTAGTTTCAACATACCATTCGCCCCATCGTTTCAGTTCTTCACGCACTGCCGGGTTCCTGAATTCAATATCACACCCCATGAGATAATCGAAATTTCCATGTTCGTTGTCCGGAACATCTTCCCAGCCACTCCCATATTCATTTTGAATCGCCGCAATTTGACCATCTTCGGATATGCCAGAGAAGCTGTGCCAGTCCCAGACGTAATTGGAATATTTTCCCTTCCTTCCTGGGAACTTAAAATGCGTGTATGCATCAACCTCATGAGGTTCTGAAATAAACTCATTCCGATTCTCCTCGTCCACCTTTTTCACTGTCACTTTTTGCTGCTCATCACCACCTATTTTGTGATTGAGCACGACATCGGCTATTACGTTGACGCCTTTTTCGTGTAAGGCATTTATGGCCGCGAGATATTCTTCCTTTGTACCATAACGGGTTCTCACCGATCCCTTTTGGTCAAATTCACCAAGATCGTAAAGATCGTATACGGCATACCCTGGTTCGTGCAGACCGCTTGCCGACTTATAAGCGGGCGGCAGCCAAACGTCTGTGAATCCTAACGCTGATAAAT
Organism: Chitinophagaceae bacterium; assembly: GCA_014379515.1. Lineage (GTDB taxonomy): Bacteria > Bacteroidota > Bacteroidia > Chitinophagales > Chitinophagaceae > Endoryza. The sequence goes on along the minus strand of JACMLR010000477.1, from coordinate 4,738 downwards.
GCCCTGCCTCATTCTTCGCATGTTCCCACAAATTCCCTTCCGGGGAATAATACCAATGAAAAAATTGAATTATTGTTTTGTTGATCATCTTGTTGCGTAGAGTATTTTAGAATTTAAGAGAGCTATCCAATTTTGTGACCAAATATTTTCAGCCTTGAATCGGCGGGTTTTTAATTTATTTATCAAAACTGGGGAAATTTTTACATAGCTGTGTGCATCTATGCGTCACAGTCGATAACGCCTTCGGTTAAACGAGCTTAAGTCAGTTAGTCAATAGATTTCGACTGTCCAGTACAACTCACACTTCTTTCCAGCCATCGAGAGGCATACACTTTGTGCCTTCCCAATAGAATTGCTTGCTGCAGCACCGGCGGCAATTGATGGAGATGAATAAACGACAACATTGTTCGATATCTATTTTGATTTGTTGATCATACGCTAAGAAAGATCGCCTGATACTTCAGGCGGTCTCTTTTGACGCTGGCATTAGGCTTTCTGTCACATGATAAACAGCATACTCGCCTGGTGCAAAACTAAATTCTTGCTTTCTGCAGATCGTTATTGATTTACCGGTAAACAGGTCGCGATACATGGATGCCACAGCAGGGTGATCAAAATAAAATGCTGCATTTTCTTTTCCTAAATTCATCATTACCAATACGCGGTCATGCTGGCGCCGGCACAAATAAACCAATACTTCGGGATGGTGCGAAGGCAAAACGATTACTGATGCATTTTCCTGTAGTGCTTTGTTATGTTTGCGAATCGATAGAAGCGTCTTATAAAAATCGTTCAGCTCAGATTCTCCTTCCCAATCGATAAAATCTTTTTCAAAAAACTCGAGTCGTTTGAGGTTCGGCTTTTCCTGCCCGGAATAAATAAGTGGAATCCCGGGCCATGTACAGCTGAAAACCGCAAGCGTTTTTGCAGCTGTACCGAATATTTCAAACTCTGTTCCCCGATAGGTATTCTCATCATGATTAGAGGTGAACAATAATTTTTTTGAGCCTGAAGGATATTTTGAATAGTTGTTCAGGACCGTGATAATATCCGCCAGCTTCACCTCACCTTTCATATATTTTTCAAAGCCGCGCATGGCCTCCCAACCGTAGGTGACATCAAATGATTCATGGTATTCCGGGACTTCACATTCGGCAAGCCAGAATAATTCTTTTAAGGCATCGCATTCCCCGCGAGCTTCGACCCAAAAATCAATGGGAACAGTACGGGCCATATCGCAACGAAAACCATCTATATCAAATTCTTTTACCCAAAATTTCATTGAATTGATCATTTCGGCGCGCATTTCCGGAATGGTGTAATTGAGATCGATCACATCAATCCATCCATGCAATCCGGTAAACTGACCTTCGGTATTTTTATGATACCATTGAGGATATTTTGTTGTCCACTGATGATCATAGCCAGTATGATTGGCAACCCAATCGATAATAACTTTCATTCCGAGTTCATGGGCACGTTGTATCATTTCTTTAAAATCTCCACTGGTACCATAGGCGGAGTCAATATCGATGTACGAACTGGCTGCATAATAACTACCCCAGTTTCCCTGGCGTTTTTCGATACTAATTGGCGTTATCGGCATGAACCACAGAATATGGATGCCCATTTCCGCGAGCCGTGGGAGATGTTCAATAAATGCTCTCAGTGTGCCTTCACGCGTATACTGGCGAACATTGACTTCATAGATATTCGTCCCGTTACCCCAACTGACAATTGGAAATGCAATGCTCATATATTTTTATTCAGGTAAGTAGTGATAAAAAGTCATGCGAAGATTCCTTCTGCCTTCAACGTTTCAAGAATTTTTTCCTGGAATAATAAACGGGCATCTTCAAAGCCATGTGCCGCCGTCCATACCTGGACGACGATGGTATATTTATCTGCCTCCAGATTTGTTACACCGATTCGCGCTACGGGTGATTCTAAAATGTTTTGAGTGGATATAACAAGGTCGGAGATGATTTGCTTCACCCGGTGATAATCAACTTTAAATGGAAATTTCAATTCGAAATCGATTCTGCGGTTGCCTTCCCGGCTAAGATTGACAACCACGTTGTTCGACAATTGCCCATTTGGAACGATGATCGTTTTATTATCGAACGTCAGTATCGTCGTGTAGAATAATTGAATAGAAGTAACGATCCCGGTTTGACTTTGTACAACGATTGAATCACCCACTCGATACGGATGAAGAAAAAGAATGAGAACCCCACTTACAAAATTTTGCAATGTCCCAGATAATGCGAGCCCCGCAGCAACACTCAACCCCGCGACGATCGCTGCGAAGAAAGTAAGCTCTATTCCAGCGATCTGCAACGCAATGAAAATGACCAACACCTGGAAAGTGATGGCGATAAAATTCTCGAGAAAGTAACGAAGTGACGCATTGAATTTTCGACGCTCAAAAGTTCTTTTGAGCATTCTTATTGCAACACGGGCCAGCCATAACCCAATTACGAGAACGATGATAGCAAGTAAAATCTTCGGCACATGAACGATCAGCCAGTCCGCCGATTTCGAATAAAACTCATCCCATTTCCAATCCATAAAGTTCTTTGTTTGTTTGATCCAACACCGCAATCCATTTTAGCAGCCTTCCTTTGTTTGTATTTTTTATTTAGAATCTTTCAGGAGCTTCTCTTTTCTTTTTTCGGCGACTTATCATCCATGATGTTTCCCACAAACGACACCATTAAAAATTGAGCCGGATTTTTGGTGCTTACTTGAAATTCACCACTTTTAGAATAGATAATAGGTTTTCATAATGATGATACTTCATGAGCAATTCAGCCATCGTGGAATAAGCGATATCTTATCCCCCGCACGTGGGTAAGAAATTCCCCAACTATCGAATCGCCGCGTTGATTTAAACCCTCTTCATTAAGCACAGGATTTGTTGCACCAGTTGAAACTATCTACAAAAAGATGACGAAGCGCAAACTAACCTGGAAGGCGGTGTGGCAGATTTTAAAGAATTCATTCAAAGGTTTTAGTGAAGACAAATTGACAAAGCTTGCAGGAGCACTGTCGTACTACACAATATTCTCACTTGGCCCATTACTTATTGTTATAATCTTCGTGACCAGTATTTTTATTGAGCAGGCACGTGTTGAAGGAACAGTGTATGGTCAGCTGGAAGGATTTCTCGGTGCAGATTCTGCAAAACAGCTACAGGAAATCATTAAGAACGCCTCGCTCAAAGGAAAAAGCTGGCTACCTGCAATTATTGGGATCATCACCCTTTTGATTGGTGCAACAACCGTTTTTGCGGAAATCCAGGATTCGATCAATTCTATCTGGTCTCTCAAACCCAAACCAAAAAAAGGTTGGATAAAGATGTTGCAGAACCGGTTTTTGTCTTTTTCAGTTATTGTGAGCCTTGGCTTTTTGTTAGTGGTTTCGTTGGGCATTACCGCACTGGTCGACGCATTCAGCGAGCGATTGAAGGTTTATTTTGAAGGTGTCACCGTGGTTCTTTTTTATATCGTGAACCAGGTACTAACCTTAATTATTTTAACAGCCATCTTCGCGGTCATTTTCAAAGTTCTGCCCGATGCAAAAATTAAATTTAAAGACGTGATAGCAGGAGCAGTTACAACCGCATTGCTTTTTATGCTCGGCAAGTTTGGTATATCACTTTATGTGAGCAAGGCGGACGTAGGTAGCACCTATGGAGCGGCAGGTGCCCTGGTAGTTTTAATTGTGTGGACGTACTACTCGTCTCTTATTCTATATTTTGGCGCTGAGATCACGAAAAATTATGCAGTGCAGTTTGGCTCTACAATACATCCGAACGATTATGCCGTTGTAACGCAGCAAGTAGAAGTCGAGGCGGGTAGAAAAACGATTCAGGAAAATGAAAAAGAAAAACAGCAATTAAAAAAGGATTCGTGAAGTGCACAAGCATGGCATGATTTTCAGTCATTACAATATATGATTACAGCAATTCATAATATACCTCAAAATATGGTCGCCTTTCGTGCGACCGGTACTGTGTCTAGTGAAGACTTTGAACGCATTGTGATGCCGGCAGTGAACAAACTTGTTGAGCTCACCGGCGAGTTAAACTACCTGATGATAATTGATACTGATTTAAAAAATTTCACGCTTGGCGCCTGGTGGCAGGATGCGCTGTTGGGTATCAAGAAAATCATGAAGTGGCGGCGTGCCGCAATTGTGAGCAACTCGGAAGGCATTCGAAAATTCACAGATATTTTTAGTGTTGTTATGCCGGGAGAGTTCCGGGGTTTCGACTCGAATGAATTGGAAAATGCGATAACCTGGGTTTCAGAAAAATCGCGGGCGAAAGTTTAATTCGCCCCCTTTTTCATACAGTTTCTACTCCCCGGTTTCATCGTTCGGTGCGTCTACAGGCTTCGACTGTGGTGAGCCTTTTTGACGAAGAAAAATGCTGAGCACAACAATAGCAAACACCGATAAAAACTCACTCTGCCAGTTTTGAAATGATTCGAACCAAAACCTTGGATCTCTCATGTACTCGCCTGTCGTTTCCATCGGTAACCCTTTATTCATCAACTGTTCGTTTTCATCTTTCAGGCTTCCATAAAAGTGAAGGATGAACGAAAGAATGAATAGCAACATCAAGACAATGGATAGCGAATTCTTGTAAACCCATAAAATAAACCCACCCTTTTCAACGGGCCATGGTGCGTCTTTTCTTTTGCTTGATGGTTCGCGGTCTACTTCCTCTGGT